>NZ_JAJBNQ010000021.1:0-81890 GCF_020538025.1 Blautia sp. MSK17_66 | reverse complement strand
GCTTCCGCCTACTCCATTCTCCCCAGCATAGCTGGGGGATTAGGCTTTTCATTTACAATTACCCTGCGAACTTATAGAAACGGACATACCTGCATCAACAGGCATGTCACAATAGTTACTATGGTTCAATAATATTAAAATATTTATACTCTGACGAAACAGTAACCGCATCCATCAATCGTGTCAGGCAGGTCTCATCACCCTCCTGTTCGATTAAAGCAGCAACATTCTCTGCGTTTTTCTGAACAACAGACAACAGTCCGGCACATTTTGTAGTCCATGTTACACCTGCATCCGGATCCTGTGTATCCTTCTGATAAAGAAGTACGCCATTTTTCACGCGGAGTAAATAATTGCCTTCCGGCAATATAATATTTGCTGTAAAGGTCAGATCCGAAATCTTCGTCGTATCTACAAAAATTCCCAGATAATCCAGAATCATATCCGGTGTCATATGTAAGAAAACATCACCGTTACCGTTACTTCGCGTTGCATCATCGGTATTTGTACCATTTCGTAGTTCCTGTGCAGCACAAAGGTAAGCACTGCGCCATGGACCTGATTCTGCCTGATATCCCAATTGCTCCAATGCATCTGCACACAGATAACGTGCATCCGTATTTTCCGGATCAGCAAAAACCAGCGTATTGGTAATCTGGGCTACCCACTGATATTCTCCCTTGGCAAAATCTTCTTTTGCTTTTTCAAGAACCGCATCTGTATCACCGAAATATTCTACCAGCTTTTTGGCATAATCCGATGGTGTAAGTTCAGCAAGATGGACAGGATTACCATCATACCAGCCCATGTATTTCTCATATACTGCCTTCGAATTATGAGAAACTGTACCGTAATACTGACGGGTATACCAGACTTTCTCCAGTTCCTCGGGAAGCTGGATCATATTGGCAATCTCTGTTTCCGTATAACCTTCATTAATATAAAGTAATGTCTGGTCGTTAATAAACTTATATACAGCTGCAGTATTGGTCATATATTTCTGAATAATGTCATTTCCCCAATGTGGCCAGTTATGGGACTGGAACACCACCTCTGCCTTATCACCATAAAGAGACAGAGATTCCATGATGTACTCTGCCCATGCGTTTCCGTCACGCACCTGGGCTCCGCGGAGTGTATACAGATTATGGAGTGTTCCTGTACAGTTCTCAGCCATCCATAAAGCATTTTTCGATCCAATCCAGAAGTTCATCTCTGTCGGTGCTTCGGTGCCCGGAGTAAGCTGAAATTCAATTTCCACTCCGTCAATGGTATGCTTCTCACCAGTTTGTGTAATTTCAAGTGTAGGAGAAATATAACTTGTGTTGCCCTTGGACTGTCCCATACCAATACCAATGGCAAGGGATCCTGTTTCACCACCCTCAAGCATTGTTCCATACTGGTAACTTGCTCTTCGTCCCATAGCAGTACCTGCATAAATATTCTCGCTGACAGCATACTTCTCAAAGCTTTCCGGTGCAATTACCTGCACATTACCGGCTTGTACCTCTTCTTCTGAAACAATTCCCTTGACTCCACCGAAATGATCAACATGGGAATGGCTGTAGATCACTGCCTTTACAGGAAAAGAGCCTAAATTCTCTTCCACCAGGGCAAAAGCCGCCTGTGCACACTCTATACTCATCAATGGATCTACTACAATCCATCCTGTATCACCTTTTATGAATGTGACATTGGACATATCATAGCCACGCACCTGATAAATTCCATCGGTTACTTCAAAAAGGCCATAAATATGATTCAACTGTGTGTTTCTCCAAAGGCTGGGATTCGCTGTATCCGGAGCGTCCTGATCCAGAAAAGCATATGCCGTCTGACTCCATACAACCTTCCCGTTCTCATCACAAATATCCAGAGTATCCGGAGAAGCAAGCAGACCTTTGGTCGCGTTCTCAAACTCCGCAGTATCCTCAAAGTCCAGCAATGCATAAACTTCCTGATTTGCGTCAATCGTATACTGGGTGGCCGGTTTGCTTTCCGCTGTTAATTCTGATGCTGCAATTGCGGTCGAACTGCTACAGACAGTCATGGTAAGTGCCAATGCGGCGGCAATCAAAGTACTTACTTTTTTTCTTTTCATGATATCTTTCCCCCTTTATCTTATAAAAAATTCAAATATTTTCTGCTGCCTAATACTTTCTCCTGGCTCGCTTCGTAATTTGTTTATATAATAAAATATCGCTTTATTCCAGTCAATAAACATGGAACAAAACGACATCCAAGCGGCTTAAAGCGACATATCTGTTAGCTATTTTGTACGATTTCTCAGATATGTATCCCATATTTTATGGACATTATTACTACTGTCAACTGCCTTAATCCTATCCAGATCAAACAAGATACAGCCACAATGTCCCTTAAAGGTAGGAAAACAGATTACTTTCAGGTTGGTGTCTATCTCCGGGCTATAATCCATAAGTTCCAATACTTCTCCATAAAGTGCCGAACGTTCATAACTTCGCAGCCATTTCGAATCCATATTGGAAAACAAACTGCCAAAGGATTTTCCCAGCAACTGATTCAACGAAAGCTTTTCTAATCTGGCAAGTTCCTGATTTGCATAACGGAAAATCCAGTCTACTGCATGACTTTCTTCATTAAACACCATTTCTATGTCCGTAAATGCAATAGGCAGATATTCAAAAGAACTATAATAACGTCGATATTCTTCTTCTGTAGCCGGAATACCTCTTTTTCCCAAAGCATTAATCATTCTTTTCTGCTTTTCCTGAATCTCGGCCACTATTTGTTTTTTCTTGCGGACAGTATACAACAATTCTTCTCCATTGCTGAGATCTACCGTATCTGTCACATCATGAATCGCTTTTACAGACACAATACAGCCTCTATGTATTTTTACAAAGTCTTCTTTCAATAGTCCTTCCAGATCTTTCAAAGTAGCTCTCGTCTCATATACGCTTCCCCCCCACAATATGAATCTCCGCAATTTTTCCGTGCATTATAATATAAAGAATCACATCCGAATCCAAAGTTACATTTTTTCTATCTGAAATTATATTAATAAGTCCCATTTTCGTTATCCTCACATCCAGTTTTGAGCATCACTGCACTCATTATATCAGTTTCCATCTTTCTATTGAATGATTTTCCAGTATCCCTTTCGGTCAGATTCTACTCTTATACCATAAGATGTAAAACTCATTCTGTCATTAAAAATTTCAAAAACAGGTGGTATCTCTCTTGTAAAATCAGAATGTACAATTGAGTTTATCACTGCTTCACGCATTAAAATGGGTGCAATTAAATTTTTCTCCATTCTCTTGGTATTCGTTACCTTTGCTCTGGTTACATTTTCGATTTTTAACTTTTCCAATACTTGATGTGTAGCCTTAATCAAAGAACAATAACCATATTCTTCATTCTCAATCAAATCTACTTTGTCCGTTCCAGCATATTTTGCAACCTTAATAGATACTCCATTTTCATCAGCAAGCAAATATGCAACATAATGAAACTTACCCTCAGGAGTTAAAAGTTCCAGTAAATTTACAAACTTTTCATTCAGTTCCAATCCTCTTTTCTGATAATATATCTTCAATTGTGCAAAAGTAAAATCCGGTCTGGGAGATGTAATATTTCGCAATGTATTATGAATTCTTTTGCTATAAAGATCATCAGGCATTGCAGTTGGCATTGGTTGAGATGATGTCCCCATTCTTGTAAAGCAACCACTTCTTTTTCCAGTTTATCATTCAATTCCACTTTAAATTCTATGCGATTACTTTCTTGGAGCATTCTTTTCCCCCTTTATACTAATTACGAATATCTATTTACACATTTTTTTAATTTCTTCTATAGACTCTCTTAACATTCTGACCTTTGTTATAATTATAAAGTCATCACTGTCCAAACCCAAAACATTAATTGACCCCAGCTTACTTATTAAGTCATCTTCCATCTTATTTAAGGTACGATAAATTTCCTTTTTCATCTCTGTATCATTATTAGCTTCTACACTATTATCAATATGATTTATATCTTTTGCATATAAACCTCTCTCAACCCTTACAATATCTTTCGTATCCATTAATTGTCCAATTGCTCCCGTTATCTGATTTCTTGTAACGTCCTTCCCACTTTTTTTAATTATATAATTTTTAAAATCAGCGGCAGTATACATTCCACACGTTTTAACACACTCTTTTATCAGAATTTTTACTTCAGCTGTTGTTATTTTCATCTTACATTTCTCCATTTTCGTTACTTTGTTTATTATTCGTTAATTTACTTAATTTTAAAACATTCATTTTTCTTTTCATTATTATACCATAATTTTGTATTTTCCTCAATACGCTTTTTTTATAGCAAACTACTTTCCAAACACAACCGCCCCGAGGATGTCCAGTCATTGCTACAAAAAATATGCGGTTTTTTTGCCACGAAAATGGCTTAAAACCGCATATTTCTGTATAGAAGACGTTATATAATTGTTACAAAGTAGGTGGGAAGGATGTAACGTCATTGCTACATTAAATGGTCGAAAATTTTGGTGTTGGCAAATGCTTTCCTATATATCCAACAATTCCCACCCTATGTTCCGGGTCTGGTAAAAAATGTATTCTGCCTGGATAGTTTCCAGGAAAACTTATATGCCAATAAAAATATTCTTCTTTTCCATATGGTGTTACAAATTTTCTACACTCATTTAATTCTTTATCTTTCTTCACAGACTCGGATTCTGTTCTGCATCCAAACCCAACTTCATTTTTATCAAACACTCCTTCGTATGTTGCAAAATAATCCTCTAAAATCTGGATTCTTTTCATGATAGTTTGAATTTGTATTGAAACACGAGCTTCTTCTAATTGCCTTTTCACCTCTTTGCAAAAAATCAAATGTGGATATAGTTGTTCTCTTTTTTCCCATAACTCAGTTCCTGAAGAAATAATTAATGACTGTCGTTTTCTTTCACTTGTAATCAATTGATCTACATGATCTAAAATTCCACAATTTCTTACTTTAACTGCTTCATCTTCTTCGGCATTAATGGATATATATTTTCCCTCCATCCATTCCTTTTCCCATAATTCAGATGATAACAAACTAACTATGTAGCTATCCCATTCATATGCCATTAAAGCACCCTTAGCAGAAATAGAACCTTCATTTTCTAATTCTACAATCAGTTCACTCTCAAGAAAATCTCCTGTTTCTATTCTATGTCCTCTCTGAATCAGAGATCTAAAAAACTGCTTATCTTTTTGAGGCACATTTCGATCTTTCAACCAATCATATACCGTATATTCATTAGCAATTTCTTCTGTCATTAATTCATCCGTATAGTAGAAGTCATTGTCCTTATTCCTATGTTTCAATTCTTGGCACACTTTTAAAAAG
Organism: Blautia sp. MSK17_66; assembly: GCF_020538025.1. Taxonomy (NCBI): domain Bacteria; kingdom Bacillati; phylum Bacillota; class Clostridia; order Lachnospirales; family Lachnospiraceae; genus Blautia; species Blautia sp. MSK17_66. The sequence continues at coordinate 76,511 of NZ_JAJBNQ010000021.1, read as the reverse complement.
CCCGAAAATTGCTCAGTTAATGGTAATTTTGCAACCTGTTGTTTCAAAGAAATCTCATTAAATACCATTTATATTCCTCTTAAAATAATTCATCAATTGCTTTATCCCACTCATCAAAAAAACCCTCCGGCCAATTCGATAAACTGCCATCTTCTAAAATTTCCGGAGATGTTTTTTCATGTTTTTGAATTCCTTCTTCTGATAAGTATTCATAAAAATAGTTTATTTTTACCTTATCAGATGATATCTTTTTATTGCGAACACTTAATCGAATTCCATTTAAAACATGATCGCTATGTGTTTCCATAAAAATTTGGACACCATTAGCAGCAGCTAAAGCAACTAATTCACCAATTTTTCTCTGACCACGTGGATGTAAATGTGCTTCTGGATTCTCAAGCACAAGTATATCTCCCTCTCTGGCACTTAATAATGCAACAATAATAGGTAACGAATATGAAACTCCAAATCCCATGTTTAATGCATTTGTAGATTCTTCTCCTAAACTGTTACTTGTCGAATATCTCACGCCCATTAAATTCACATCTAAATAAGGAATTACATTTACCTTTATATTTGGCGAAATTTCTGATAGCCACGCATTTATCTGCAATTCAAGTCGTTCACTTGTTTCTGAACTATGCTTCATATTTGGATAAACTTTTACGTCACTCCCCTTCTCATACAAGCATACTGCGGTTTTTTCACCTTTCACTCCAATTTCTGAATGCAAAGAATTTTCATTTTCTATTGTGTCATAATAACGGCGAGGTCCCAATCTTTCTGCCGATATATACTCAAATTTTTTTGTAAGAAATGAATCTCTTTCAAATAAAGGTTCCTGACTTTCTGAAATCAAATTTCCAACTTTATCATACTGACACATCCATTTATGATCATTTTCCTCTACTTCTATAGAAAGCACATCATCTTTTCTAAACCAATACATAATATCAGTTTGGGTTCCCAGTCCAACATAGGATCCATTAAGGATCAAACGCTGATTTTCCAAACAATTATTTTTTTCATATGTTTGTCGCAATAATAACAATGCCTGAATCAATGTCGATTTTCCCATGCCATTAATACCTGTAAATAAATTCAATTCTCGACATGTAACATCAATTCGCTCAAAACATTTAAAGTTTTTTAATGAAATTTTTTCAATCATTCTAATTCCTCTTTAAATAAATTCATGGATCAATTCATCAACTGCTCTGATACGTGCGTATAATGCTTTTTTATCTGGAACTTTTAACAAATATAAATACTCTTGAGACGCACATAATTTCATATATTCTTTTTGCACTTTTTCTTTTTTCTTTTCTAACTGCTCTACTATCTCTGGGGTCAATGTTTTAAATACATAGCACCACGACTCAAAGATTACCTTATTAATTGGTCTTCGTCTTCCATCCTCACATATTTTTCTAAAACTGTTATTTCCCATTACTGCAAACATAGCATTCATAACAAAGGTAAATTCATTCTTTATTTCTCTAACACACATCTCGTCAGCATGATTAAGAAATTTCATTCCTTCATTTAAGAACTCATCTATATTTCCATTATATAATTGTAAATCCAAATAACAAAATGAAACATACCTAAGAACAAATTCCCGGTCCAGCATCCTTTCACTTTTTATGCTTCCCGCAGTTGCATTAATAAAACATTCTAATTTTGAGCACTCTTGTAAAAACTCTGTTGCCTGCCCTTGAAATAAAGCATTTCTTATTTCCTGAGGTTCAAGCATTAATCCCCCTGTATTAATCCTCTTAAAAATATTAAATTTAACATTTTCTGGTGTAGATGGATTAACTAGATAAACATTGATAACCGTTTCATCTATTCTCCTTTGAAACATTCTTGGTAATCTATCATAATTACATCCATTCAATTCCGGGAAAAATTCTAATTCTTGTAACTTTAAGCTTTTATCTACAACAAATTCTTTTAAAGTTGATACTCGCTGTAAACCATCAATAATTAACCACTCATCCTCATCAGTAGCATCAAAATAAAATGCTGGCAAAGGAATTCGCAAAAAAATTGACTCCAGCAATTGGCTTTTTTGTCTTTTACTCCACAATCCAGCTTTTCTTTGAAACGATGTATCAAATTCAATTTCTTCATTTTGTATTCTCTTTATTAATGCATCCAACGTCATAGGTTTCATGGTAATGCTTATTTTAGAAGGATCAAAAGGTCTAATCCGTTCACCTTCACATGAATATGCCGTAATATCTGGTTCAACATCCCCTTCTATCATTGTAATTCCTCTGTCTTCAAAATATCTCATTGCCTTCGCATAATCTATTTTTTCCGAATCTATTACCATATATACCAAGTTTAGATTAATATTATTCCCTTGTTCTTTAGCCAGCTCAACTAACTTTTCTAATTCTTCAATATCCTTTTTTTTAAGTGTAGTATCTTCCATTTACTCGCCCTCATTCAAACCATCAAATTCTATAATGCATAGCATATTTCCAGTTTTATACACAATATTTTATCTTATGTAACTTTAAAGAGCAATCAAATCCTTCTATATTTTATAACTATTTTCCATTCCATCTTTACTCTCCCAGTATCATACATATATATTTCCTAGACATATTCTTTCGCTATCTCTCGATTTTCATATCCTAAACTTTTTCTTACAATCTTTTATTTAATATATGAGAAATATAATCTACAGCACCTGCTCCCATTTATTTTTCACTCCTGAGGGAGACTTTGTACTATACACAACCACCCCCACCCTGTACTCGCATTTGGATATTGTTCAAACCCGGGCAGGGGCTGGGCACCACGCCTTAAATATGCTTTTACCTTCTCACCCCAAAGAAACGGATCATTTTTCCTGACAATTCCCCATTCCATCATAAGTGCCGCTGCTCCGGTGACGAAGGGCACTGCAAAAGAAGTTCCGGTCACGCCTGAATAACCGCCTCCTGGTACCGGAGCTGTAACATCCACGCCCGGAGCAACAAGATCCGGTTTAAAATACACTAGCTGTTTTCCGCCCCGGCCTGAAAAATCTGCAAATGCATTCAGCCTGGAATCGTATGCTCCTACTGTAATCACTCTGGCCGCTGTTGAAGGGATTGTCAGTGTTTCTTCCGCTATCGGGCGATAAAATCCGGTCACTGGGTTCAGGATATTTCCGCCAGGAAGCCACAGATTATAATTTCCTTCTTTGATGCGTCTGCCATGCAGATACAGTTTCCAGATTCCACTTGTAAGATAAGTTCCTGTCGGAATAAACTCAAAATAAATCTCCTGTGTCACCTGAAAAGGCCCCGGCTTCCCGTAGTAGATCAATAAATCTGTCTCCCCAGCACGGTATCTCTTCGTGCCGATCTTCTCAGAAAGTCCCGGTAATTTTTCACCGGATGGCGTTTCTATAGAAATTTCAATTTCATCTGCATAGGTTTTCCATAACTGTAAATTTAATGTTGTCTCATAAGGTCCAATACTCATCTCTATCATTTCTATCTGTCCCTGCCGGAGTTTTCCGGCTGTATGGATCCTGTCATTTCCGTTATTTCCAGTTCCGACACAGATGACAGAACGCCCTACATTCGCCACATTGCTGATATATGTTTCCAGCAGAGAATCTCCCCGATGTGATCCATAATTATTTCCAAAACTGATATTGACAGCAATCGGTCTTCCCATCTTCACTGCCTGTCGTACCAGATAATCAATCCCTTCCATCAGTTCCGTTGTGCGTGGAAATGAATTTTGCCGTGCATTTCCCATCTTCACGACCAGAAGATCACTCTTGTACGCAATGCCACGGTTCACCCCATCCAATGCTCTCCCATTTCCCGCCGCGATTCCAAGCACTGCCGTCCCATGTCCGCTGGAATCCCTGGTCGGAACAAGATGCCTGCCTTCGGTTTCCCCAAATGCAAGCGCCTCATCAATTTTATCTTTCGTATATTCAGTTCCTCTTATGTAACCTTCCGGCGGATTTCCGGGTATACTCTGATCCCACAGTTTTAAGATCCGACTGCTGCCATCCTCATTTCTAAAATCCGGGTGAAAATAATCCACACCAGAATCCACAACCCCAACCAGAATCTCCTCACCTGTCAATCCATCATTTCCTGCCTGCACAGGCAGTATGCAGCTCGCTGCTCTCTCCTCTAAAGTCTCAAAGTAAAGTCTTTTCGGTTTTTCAATAAACTCAATCTGTTCTCTGTTTGAATATGCATCAATCTCTGATTCTGGCAAAGTCACTATCGCATAACCTCCGAGCAGCGACACTACCTCGATCCCCACTCCGGCAAGTCCACTCTCCGGACCGCTGTATTTTACGATCACATCCCACCGTCTGGTCTTCGGATCATATCCCACGTTCAGATTTTCTGATTTTTCCCTTTCCTTCGGTGTAGCATCCATAGACAAATTTAACAGATTATCGACTTTCTGATCTGGCATTGCTGTCTCATTTCTGTTTCTGCATTTATTTCAGTATATGCATTTTCTCTTACCCATAATTATTGAGTAAAGTAAAATTTTACATAGATTTTTCATTACTCTGCATTCGCATTTTACACTCCCTCTCTATAATAAAGATAAATCAAAAAAACAATCACTTTTGATTAAGAAATGAGGGATTACAATGTATAAAACTTTATGGAATCATATTAAAAAACATACAAAGAAACATACTACCGCATCCGTTTTTCTTCCTCTTCTGGTAATCGGATGGACAGTTGCCGGCCTCCTTACAGGTGCACTGATCTGTCCGTTTCTCCAGAATGCCACCACACTTGTCAGAGCAACTGTTATTCTCTGTTCCGGTGGATATGCAGGACTGATCTTTGGATTTTTTGGCGGTATCTTCTATATCTACCGCGGTACTGTAAAAAAATCCACTCACGCGGTTTCCTTTCTCCAGCCAGAACATAATTAAGAACTGCCATTATAGCAGTTCTTTTTTTCTGTCTGTTAATGAAAAAAATTATTGACAGCCTCCCATGCATTTGTTATAGTAGGTGCAATCTGATTTTAGGGAAATTACGTGAGGGAGTAATTTGCACGAAAGAATGTGTGATTTGTCAACATACTGGTATTTTGGGTTGCTGTGAACAAAACGAACAGTAACTGTTTTGTACCTGGCAAATCTTAATGAATGAGACTCATGTATGCAGTAAGGCAGTACATACAGGACTTTTGCGTCTGTACTGTTTTGCTGCATACGTGGGTCTTTTTGTGTGCTCAGATACTTTCTTAACGAAAAAAAGAAAAAGGAGAGCTTAACTATGTTAATGTTTATTGAATTGTTTCTACTGGGTATCGGTCTTGCCATGGATGCTTTTGCAGTTTCCGTCTGTAAGGGACTTGGAATGCGCAGGCTCAACAAGAAGCAGACCCTCATCATCGGTCTTTATTTCGGTGGATTTCAGGCATTGATGCCGCTTATTGGCTGGCTCCTCGGCAGTCAGTTCCAGAAATATATCACCAGCATTGACCACTGGATCGCATTTATCCTGCTCAGCTTTATCGGCGGCAAAATGATGATCGAGGCCATCCGGGAATGGAACGAAGAAGAAACCGTCGACGTCATGGATGCACCTCTCGATCACAAAAATATGCTCGTTCTCGCTGTTGCTACCAGCATTGACGCACTTGCCGTCGGTATCACCTTCGCCTTCCTTGATACTCCGATCATAGAAGCAATCACCATCATTGGAATCACGACTATGATTATCTCCATTATCGGAGTTGTTGTCGGAAACTTTTTCGGAAGCAGATACAAAAGTAAAGCTGAGTTTATCGGTGGTCTGATCCTGGTCCTTCTTGGTCTTAAGATTCTTCTTGAACATCTCGGTATTCTTGTTTTCTGATAGTTCCATCACATACAGTCCAGATTCATAACATCGTATGAACAGGACTGTATTTTTTTACGATCATTATTGACATTTCATGAAAAAACATTTATTATTATAACATATTTATTCGGTATGTTTATATGGTTTTATTTGATTAAGGAGTGTGATCTCATGAATATCTTATGCTTTGGTGATTCTAATACCTGGGGATATAAGCCGGATAAAACCGGCCGATTTGACGAAAATACAAGATGGACTGCTCTTCTTCAAAAAAAGCTTGGTCCAGCATATCATATTATAGAAGAGGGACTTTGCGGAAGAACTACCGTCTTTCATGATGAACTCCGTGAAGGCCGCCGCGGACTGGATATGATCGGTGTTACTGTAGAGATGCATGATCCTCTTGATCTTGTGATCATCATGCTCGGAACCAATGACTGCAAAACCCGCTATGGTGCTTCTGCCAGTGTGATCGCAAAGGGCCTTGATCAGGTAATCCGTAAGGCACGGCTCAATGCATCTCAGCATTTTGACTTGCTTATTATCTCTCCGATCCATCTTGGTCATGGTGTGGGAGAACCGGATTTTGATCCGGAATTTGATGAAAAATCTGAAGCAGTTTCCAGAAATCTCGCAGATGAATACCGCAAAGCTGCACTTCAGAATCATGCCGCTTTCCTGAATGCTGCTGATTTCGCTTCTCCAAGTATAACCGACCGTGAACATATGGATGAAAAAGGACATGCCGCACTGGCTGATGCGGTTTACGATAAGATCATCGCACTTGGGAAAGGGCTTGCCAACGTAATCTGATTTACTACAAATAAAATTAACCGCAAGAGATTTGCGTAAACAGAATCTCTTGCATATTCTCTTGTTTACCTGTTTTCTTTGTGTTTTGATAAAATCAGGATGACCACAAAGGTGAGCATCTCAGATGCCAGGAATGACAGCCAGACACCATTCATTCCCAGAAGCTTTGCGAGCACAATCGCACAGACTGCGATTGCAACAGCACCTCGAAGCAGTGATCCGATGATCGCCGGACGTGCACTTGCAGTTGCTGAAAAATATGCCACCAGCATGATATTTACTCCGGCAAACAGAAATCCAAGGAAGTATAAGCGCAGTCCTGTATGTGCATATTTCAGAAGAAGCAGATTATTTTCACTGTTAAAAGCCGCAACAAATGGATCTGTAAATATCCATACCAGAATAACCATCGCCACTTCTACTACGATCACACTGGTCAATGCCCAGCGAAGAAGTTTTTTTACCTGACCGTGCTCACCTTTTCCAAAGCTTTCACTGATCAATGACTGTGTTCCCTGTGCCATTCCGTTCGTGATCGCCATTCCTACAAGTGACATATTTGCAACAACACCATAGGCTGCAACTCCGGTACTTCCGGTAAGCCCAAGAATCAGCATATTAAATATAAAGGTGATCACAGCCGAAGAAATTTCTCCTACAAAAGCCGACACACCAAGCTGACAGCATGAGATCAGATGACGCACAGACAGCTTTTTCCATCGGAAACCAACGCTGCATTTTTTGCTCATATAATGCGTGGAACATATCAGCATGGTGACAACCGGGCAGAATGCCGTTGCAAGTGCAGCGCCGGAAAATCCAAGCCCCATCGGGAAAATAAAAATATAGTCAAATACTACATTGAAGACACTTCCGGCAAGAGAACCAGCCATTACCTTGGAAGTTGCATTGTCATTTCTTGCAAATGCTGTGACGGTATAATTTGACATGAAAAGCGGTGCCACAATAAGGATGATACGCAGGTACGTCTTACCCAGTTCAACCAGTCTGGCATCTGCCCCAAGAAATGCCAGACATTTATCCGGAGCAAAGATTCCTGCCAGCACAAACGGAATACTGAACAGCACACTCCAGGCAATTGACTGTGTAAAGTAGTGGTCTGCCGCCTCTCCTTTGGCTTTGCTGATTCCATATCTCGTCGCCGATCCAATCCCGATCATTGCTCCGATTGCATAGATCAGACCGAATACCGGAAGAATCAGATTGAGAGCTGCCAGTCCATCTGCTCCCGAAGCATATGCTATAAAAAAAGTGTCCGCAAGAATATAAACTGAAAGTCCAATCATTCCTGCAACACTCTGCAATACATATTTTGAAAATCTTTTTAACATTATCTTCTCCTCATTTCACAGATTATCTTCTGCATTATAGTAAAAAGTTCCGTAACTGTTCAGTACCCTCACAGTTACGAGTCAAAATGCATTCCAAATCACCTTCGGTGATGGCATTTTGCCTTATATGTCTCGGGATTTTGGCAAAAAATGTGCCAAAACGCCTCGCGGGATACTACCTTCTGAATAGTCATAAAGTTCCTCAAAAGACAATAGCCCTTTGAAGAACTTTCTATAATTGTTTCATATATCTATCGTTTCCTGCCAAGCTCCCAGAATGCCACGGCACTCGCCGCTGCCACATTCAGTGAATCTACTCCATGCGACATCGGAATCATCACCGTATAGTCACAGTCTGCTATGGTTGTGGATGCCAGTCCGTCACCTTCTGTACCGAGAATTACTGCAAGTTTCTCTTCCGCCAGCAGCTTTGGATCATCAATACTACAGGAATCCTCACGCAGTGCCATTGCCACAGTTTTAAATCCCATATCCTGAATGACCTTCATGCTCTCCTGTGGCCAGGATGTTTTTTTGTCAAAATATGTCCATGGGATCTGAAATACGGTTCCCATGCTCACCCGGGCTGCTCTTCGATAAAGTGGATCGCTGCATCCGTTTGTCAGAAGAACAGCATCCATATGGAGAGCCGCTGCGCTTCGGAAAATTGCCCCGATATTTGTCGGATTCACGACATTTTCCAGAATTGCAATGCGGCTGGTGTTTCTGCATATCTCTTCTACAGATGGAAGCTGACGGCGTTTCATTGCACAGAGCATGCCTCTTGCCAGTGCATAACCTGTCATTCCTACAAGTACTTCATATTCTGCTGTATATACCGGGATTTCCGGATAACGTTCCAGGATATACTTTGCCTCACCCTCCAGGTCTTTATGTTCAACAAGGAAGGAAATCGGTTCATAGTCTGCATTTAATGCACGTTCGATCACCTTCGGGCTTTCTGCAATAAAAATACCTGGATCTGGTTCGTAATATCTGAGAAGCTGCACCTCCGATGTCCGTGCATATATATCTAATTCCGGTGCGATAATGTCGTTGATTTCGATTATATTCTTCACGGTGTTCTCCTGTTTATTATCAAATGTAATCGTTCGGCTGATAGGCTGTGCACCTTTCTTTGGTGTTTCGACTTTCGCCTCACTTGTTTTATCTTACCACAAAGCCGTACCGGAATCCATTCCATCATTTTTTATTTTTCCGCACTCCAGATCAGATGACTCTTCGCTGCCAGTTCCTCCGCTTTCTTCTGGGCTTCCTGCGGATTATCCTGATAATCCCAAAGTTTACATGCTTCTTTTACATTTTCCGGATCCACATAGTAGACATTTTCAATTCCTGATGGAAACGAGGTCTCATCTGTAACTGCATCATCGCCCCGGTCATGTGCTTCCTGAAATTCCTTGATAGACCAGAGTTCGTTTTCTGTACCAGGATCTGACGGATACTGGCTGCGTGTCCACATTGTTTCAGACATCATATAGAACATGTTTTTCTGGTCCACGGACAAAATCGATTTCAGCCTTCCCAGCGGACTGACTGCAGAGTACACCTTGCCGTCTTTTACTGATATATTTGCTGCATCCCAGGAGATATAGTTTTCCTTGTCATAGTACCAGTAATGTCCGACTCCTCCTGCTGCCGCCACGAGAGCAACTGCCAGAATAACAGAGAATATTCTTTTTTTGCGAATCCTGCGTCGGATTTTTTTGAGTGGCTCTGCCTCTGTTTTATTTATCTGCGCGGAATTACCATCTTTTCTGCCTGCAGTCAGACAATTTTCTCTCATCATTTCTTCCTGCATTTTCCGGCAGGCCGGACACTCTTTCAGATGTTCTTCTACAAGCTTCCTGCTGTCTTCGCTCACCATGTCATCGACATAAAGTGGAAGCAGATCTTCAATAATATTACAAGTAATCTTCATGGTTTAATTCCTCCCTGATCTTTTTACAAGCTCTGTGATACGTAACCCTTGCCCAGCTTTCACTCTTACCAAACAGCGAGGATATGGTGGCAAATGACAGTTCTCCGAACACACGGAGAGAAAAAACTTCTTTATATGGTTCTGAAAGTCTGTGCAGTACTTTGTGAACCTGAAATGCAGTATCTTTATCCGAAAAGTTCTGAAGCAGATCCTTCGAAAAAGTATCCTCTGTTTCTTCCTGAAGTTCCGGTGCATACTTTTTATTCTTCTTCAGATAGTCATAATATGTGTTCCTGGATATCTGACAAAGCCATACTCGCAGGTCACAGTCGCCTCTGAAATCGTCGACTTTTTTCAGGGCTTTAAAGAATGTTTCCTGCGTGAGTTCCTCCGCAATATGTGTATTATGCGAAAGTGAAAGCAGATAGCGGTATACGATGGTAAAATACTGTTCGTATACTTCCTGAATATTCAGCATTGGTGTTTTCCTCCTTCACATATATGACGATGTATGTATCAAAAACGTTACAAAAAAACAGAGTGACATCTGAATTTTACTTACAGCTGCCACTCTATGTGTATACCACGCTAAAACATTTTCGTCAATCAGTGTTCCAGCAGAAATTTTACCATCCGTTCATTTGCCCTTTTGCTTTCCGGCATTTCCGGAAAAGTGGTACTGAACGCATGTGGAAGTTTTTTGCCTGTATCAAAGTCCTCAAGATGACATATCACACCGCACCGTTTCATTGCTTCTGCATATTGTCTGCTGTAATTTCGCAGCATATCACCATACGCTGTAACCAGAAAGGCGGGCGGCAGATGCCGGAGGATCACTTCATTTTCGGGATTGATATATGGATAAAATGAACTCTTTTTCCACTGCTTTCCATAAACATAAGATGGAAGAAAAAGTCCTATGCTGTCTGGTTTTGTTGTGTAATACATTCCACTTACCAGCCCCATGGCACGAATCTTAAGTTCTGCCGGAATCACATGAAACGCTTCTGCCAGTTCCAGACTCTCAAGCATCGCAGCCAGATATATGCACAGACTTGCCCCTGCACTCGTCCCCGTCATATAGATACGTGTTCTGTCACCATCATAGCTTTCAATAGACGACCATGTATTCTCCATTCCTGTCATCAGATCCTTAAGTATCTGCGGAAACAGCGTCTCTGGTGCAAGCGGATACTCCAGAGAAAATACCAGGAAGCCTTTTCGGCTCATCTCTGCACAAAACAGATGTCCCTCTTCTTTTTTGCCAAGAAGGAAACCTCCTCCATGCAGATTGAACATGACTGGAAGTTTTCCTTTATAACTTTTTGGACGATAAATATCCATAAAATGACAGGGCTTTCCATCTCCCATATAATCAACATCCTGAATCAGTTCTATATCCTCCGGAAATGGATACTGAGCCTCATGTTTTTCCAGGAACTTATCGAGAAGCTTTGCTTTTTTTGCTGTTTGCTGTGCAATCATTTTTTCAAACATAGTCTCAACCCGGCTTTTTTATTTCTTTAGATTCTTTGGTCCAAATCCAAGAGGAAACAGTTCTTTCAGTGTGAATATCTCATACTGTTCTTCACTCGTTGCCAGAATAATCTGGAATTCTTCAGGATCACAGAATTCCATCATAACCTGCCGACAGACACCACATGGTGCCGCATACTCTTCCAGCTTCTTGTTCATACCTCCGACTATACAGATTGCATCGAATTCCAACACCCCTTCACTGACTGCTTTGAAAAATGCGGTTCTCTCTGCACAGTTGCTCGGTGTATATCCCGCATTCTCGATATTACAGCCACCATATACCATGCCATTCTTTGCCAGCAATGCTGCTCCTACATGAAAGTGAGAATACGGAGCATACGAATGATCCATCATCCGGATTGCTTCTCTGATCAGTTCCTGAATCTGTCCCTGTTCCAGTTTCTTCATTACCTTACTCAACTCTCTTTTATATGCATATCTGTTTTTTGATTCCTTAATCGTAACTGTTCAGTACCCTCACTGTTACGAGTCAAAATGCATTCCAAATCACCTTCGGTGATGGCATTTTGCCTTGTATGTCTCGGGATTTTGGCAAAAAACATACCAAAACGCCTCGCGGGATACTACTTTCTGAATAGTTACCTTTAATCACATTAACTCTGCCTGTATTATGCCAGTTCCAGTGCAATCTCCATCATCTTGCCAAAACCAAGCTGACGTTCTTCGGCATCTAAAGCTTCTCCTGTGTACACATGATCTGAAATTGTCAGCATGCATAATGCTTTCTTTCCTGCTTTTGCAGCATTCATATACAGCCCTGCTGCTTCCATTTCTACCGCCAGTACGCCCATATTTTTCCATAGATCATTTGCATTACTCATTGTATTATAAAATACATCCGTAGACAGAACATTCCCTACGATTACATTCGTTCCCTGACGTTTTGCAGTCTCAACAGCTCTGCTCAGCAATCCGTAATCTGCGATCGGTGCGAAAGTTCCCGGCAGTCCGTATTGGTAAGCAAAATTTGAATCCGTGCAGGCGCCCATAGCGATCACCACATCCATCAGTTTAATATTATCCTGAAAACCTCCTGCTGAACCAATTCGGATAATCTGATCTACATCATAAAAATTAAACAGCTCATAGGAATAGATTCCTATAGACGGCATGCCCATGCCGGCGCCCATAACAGAAACCTCTTTTCCTCTGTAGGTTCCTGTATAACCAAACATATTTCTGACGGCATTCACCTGTCTTGGATTTTCCAGATAGGTCTCCGCAATATATTTTGCACGGAGTGGATCTCCCGGCATTAATACCGTTTTTGCAAAGTCTCCTGCTTTTGCATTATTATGTGGTGTTGGAATATTTAACATTTTGCTCCTCCTTTATTCTCATATAATGTTTGCTGTATCAGTTCTGTATGCTCATCCATTATCTCCGCCATCGTTGAAAACAGAATCCTCATATCAACCGGCTTGGCAATGTGTGCATTCATTCCTGCCTCAAAAGCCTTCTGACGATCCTCCTCAAAGGCATTCGCCGTCATGGCAATAACAGGGATCTGCCCCCTTGGACCGTCAAGTTTACGGATCACCTGTGTTGCGTTGTATCCATCCATATTCGGCATTTGAATATCCATAAGGATAAGATCGTAATAGCCCTCCGGCTTCCTCTGAAGAAGTTTAACACATTCCACCCCGTCTTCCACACGTTCTGCTTCCACACCATTTTCACGAAGAAGTTCCATGGCAATTTCTGCATTCAGTTCATTATCCTCTGCCAGAAGCACTCTCCTTCCTTTCAGTTTGTGAAGTATCTGCTGCTTTTTATCCTTTGGTTCTTTCGGAATCTGTTCCTCTGGTACTGCCTGAAAGGACAGAGTGATCGTTGTTTTGGTTCCCCTGCCACTCTCACTTTCAACCTTGATCGTACCTCCCATCAGATCTACCAGTGACTTTACAATGGAGAGTCCAAGGCCTGTTCCAACTACCTTACTCTCTGTGCTTGTTCTTTCCCTGGTGAATTCTTCAAAGATGTGTGGAAGGTATTCCTCACTCATTCCAATGCCGGTATCAGCGATCACTATTTTGAAAAATGTGTGCCCCTCCTCGGAATGATGAACTTCCGATATATCTACTGTGATATTACCTCCCTCTGGTGTATATTTGATGGAGTTGTTCACAATATTAAGCAGGATTTCCTTGACCTTTGTCCTGTCACAGAACACATATGGATGCTCTGCTTTCAGTGTGCATATATATTGAAGATGTTTTTTCTGAATCTCCGGTTCAAAAACTGTCTGCAGCGATTCTGCCAGTTCTTTAAAAGATTCCACTTCCATCTTAAGTTCTGCCTCTCCACTTTCAATCCGTGCCATTTCCAGGACATAATTGATCAGTGAAAGCAGAAAAGAACTGGAATCCTTGATTCTGTCTGTGTATTTGAGAACCTTCTCTCTGTCATCTATATGTTTCTCCAGAAGTTCCGAAAAACCTATGATCGCATTCATTGGAGTACGAATGTCATGACTCATATTAAAGAGAAATCTGGATTTTGCTTCGCTTGCCTTTCGTGCTTCTTCAACAGCTCTCTCCAGTTCCTCTTCATGGACACGCTCCTTGTTACGCCGCAGTACAATCTGCAGATAACCTTCCGCCAGCAATGCCGCAATTGCCAGAGAAATCAGGATCATAAATCCTTTCTGAAGCCAGGTGATCCATCCATTCACCGGAACAATTTCAAAATACCAGGTATCATTCGGTACTTTGCAGGCAACCTCCAGTGTATCTTTCTCTTTCGGTTTTTCGCACTGTGCGAGTACTACTTTCTTATCTGTATCCAGTACTTTTTTCCAGATCTGATAACTGTAGCCTGCATCCTCCAGTTTACTCAGTTCTGTCTGGGCGATAAATTTATCCCAGTCAATTACCAGAATAGAAAATCCCCAGAACTGTTCTTCTCCAGAACTGTCTTCTATATAGATTGGATCAAACAGAAGTGCGCCTACTCCTCCCTGTACCAGTTCATAGGGACCGGCAAGCGTATATTCTCCACTGTCCTTTGCCAGGTTCGCAGCCGCCTTTCGTTCAGGATCTTTAAGCATATCAAGTCCGATTGCTTCTTTATTTTCCTCAAAAGGATATACCTGTGAAATACATCCGTCCTTCGCAAGTTCATGTGCGGATATCACTTGATTCTCATCCTGCATCAGCCGCGATAATTCCGAAAATTCCGTATCCGTGATCTCTGTTCGTTCCTCGATCAGTTTTTCCATAAGCTCCGACTCCGTCAGATACTTATTCAGCTGTGCTTCCACCTTGCTGACTGTCGTCTCCGCGGCATAGGCTGCCTTGAGTTTTTCCCTTTTTTCCTGATCTTTATTTACAAGAAAAATGCAGCCCATTGCAATTAAAAAGGCAGTACAAAAAACCAGGAAAGTGCGAATTTTTATAACTCTTGTATCTATTATAGTTCTGTTCATATTTTTTCTCATTTTATTCATGAAGTCTTCCGAAGCATCATCCCAAGTTTCCGGGCATCTATAGGTTTCGGAATGTATCCGTCCATGCCCGCATCCAGACATTTCCGGGCATTTTCTTCGGAAACCTGGGCTGTTATCGCAAGGATCAGAACGCTTCCGGCATCCTCACGTTTCAGTTTACGGATATGTTTTGCTGCTGTTATTCCATCCATGACCGGCATCATAACATCCATAAGAATCGCATCATATCTGCCCGGCTCTGATTCAGCAAATTTCTCCACCGCTTCCTTACCATTCCATGCCTTATCCACCTCTGCCCCAAGCTCAGTCAGATAAAACTCCGCAATCTCCATATTGATCTCATTGTCCTCTGCCAGCAGAATCTTCATTCCTCTGAGCATTCTTTCCTGCGGATACTCCTGTGGTTCCATTTCATCCTGCTGATGAATGTTCTGATCAATCTTAAACAGTATACGGAAGATAAAGGCGGTTCCCTTTCCCAGCTCACTTTCTACCTCGATCGTACCTCCCATCAGGTCAATAAGTGCCTTTACAATAGACATGCCAAGTCCGGTTCCCCGGTACTTCGTTCTGGCATCATTTGTTTCCTGCGTGAACGGTTTGAACAGTTCATTCTCTATGAACTCTCTGCTCATTCCTGTTCCGGAATCCACAATTTTAAATTCCAAAAGAGCAGTCTCTCCATCATCCGAAAGTTCCTGTACATAAGTGTCGATCGTTCCGTTTTCTTTATTATACTTCACTGCATTGCTCAGAAGGTTGAGCATAATCCTTCGAAGCTGCAGAGATGTACCATAGAGCTTTGTGTGCCTTATCGTTTCTTCGTGTCTCCTGTATGCAATTCCGGTCTGAGTAAGCTGTGCCTCCATCAGTGCATCTACTTCATCCATCAGTTTCTCAAGGTCAAAAGCTTCCTCCTTTGTGTCAAGCTTTCCTGCTTCCAGCTTGCTCATATCCAGCACATCATTTACAAGTTCCAGAAGATGGCTTGTCGAAAGCTGTATCTTATGGAGACTGTCATTTACTTTTTCCTCATCCTGACGGTTTTTGTAAATGATATCAAGCATCCCCATAATACCGTTGATCGGTGTGCGGATGTCATGACTCATACGGTTCATAAATTCCGTCTTGGCTCTGTTCTCGGAGTCTGCCTCCTCAATTGCTATTTTGAGACGTTCATTTTCTTTCTCTTCTTTCTCATGAAACTCCGACGTATTCTTAAACAGAATGATTCCATGAACAACAGTACTTTCTTTATCTGTCTTTGGATCATACACGATATCTCTGGACATCAGAACTGTTTTCTGAAGCCAGATCGACGGTTCATCCTTACCACTTTCACGATATTCAACCGTCACCTGCCTGGAGCCGGTTTCAAATCGTCTGAGCAGTTTCTGCGAAGAGTCCACAATCCTGTAGTTTTCTATTGTATCGTCTGTCACATAACTACACCTCTCACGACAATACTCCGTGTAAGAACAAGGTGTATGAACTTCGATTTTGATCTCCTCTGCGGTTGCGTCAAAGAAAACTCTCTCCAGCCGGTCGTTTGTCAGATCCACCGTATAAACTGCATGGGCAGTCTGCAGAAGTGCTTCCGCATAATTACCGTTTTCCACAATAGACTGACGGAGTTGTTCATAATAGCGCGTCAGACTCTGCTGTTCATTAGCTGTATTCTCATCCGAATTCTGAAAAGCTTCAAACCCAAGCACAAAGTGATGCAGCCTTCCATCCTCTGTTCCATCAAGATACAGCACCGTTATTCTGCCGCGGTGAACCCCTTCATTATCCTCATAGTGATATGGAATTTCAAATTTTCCTGCTGTTTCTGTAAGATGCTTTTGCAGATATTCAATCTGAAGCAGCTTTCTGAGATTTTTTCTGGTTTCTGCATCAGAAAGCTTCTGAATCACCTGCTCCACAGCACCGGAATAGCTTCCATCGTCTGCCAGAAAGAATTTTGAACCGGTTCTCAGCACATAATATTTGTCCAGAAATGCATCACAATACATACAGCTTGAGAATTCATACCCTTCTTCCGTAATCTTTGCGAGAATACGACGATCCATTCTCTGCTTCTGGGCCGCTTCTTCCATCCGCGCCTGGTTCTTATCGATATACATATTTTTGTCTGCAAAACAAAATAGATCTTTCATCGTGCAGCCGTCAAAATCACTCGACAACGCATAACCTGCCGCATAGCTGATCGGCAGCTGCGGATTCTTTCGAGAGTAATCCGCTACATGATCTCTTATCCTTTGGAGGCATTCCCGGACTCCGCTATGATCCATTCCTTTAAGTACAACAAGGAATTCATCTCCTCCGTCACGCCCTGTAAAAAACTCCTTTGGAACTGCTTCCCGAAGCAGTTCCGCAAACAGGCGAATATATTCATCGCCCCTGTCGTGTCCCATATCATTGTTGATGATTCTCAGATTATTCAGGTCAAACACACAGAGTGCAACCAGTTCTTCCTCCCCGATCATTCCCGGAACATTAAGGATCTCTTCACACTTATTCTTATTCGGAAGTCCTGTTGCCTCGTCCAGATATACCTTTTTCTGAAGGATTTTGTTCTGTGCCGCAAAGCGGAATGCTCTGATCAGTTCTGTGCCAATGATCAGAATAAGACCCAGAATATCCACGAAAACTACTTTTTCCAGATAGTCCAGGGCAGTTGCCTTCTTTTGTGAATAAACCTCTGCATACCCTACTGCCTCATCACAGATCTGGAAAAACTGATCGCTCTTCTGAATAATCTCTGTATTTTCGTATCCCTTCTCCCTTACCAGAAGAAGTTCACTTCTCACTTCCTCAAAATAACATGCAAGCTCATCCATTTTATTCTGGAAGTTCTTATCTTCCAGACATATAAGATTCAGTTCCTCACTGCCATACCTCAGGCCCTCGATGTAGTCTGAGATTTCTCTGTATTTCTCATCCTGCGGTTCCTGAGAAATTTCCAGCTTGACCATGAGCTGCGTGCCGCCTCGCACCAGTCCTGCATAATTGATAACACGGGCTGTTCCCTGGATCTTACTGACCAGGGAGATAATGATAAAAAATAATACGATCAGTATCGTTGTAAGAACCATCATAGCCGCCCGTAAAAAGTATGTCTGTTTTTTTTCTGTGCTCTTCATCAGATGCCCGTCCTGTTGTTTATAAAAAATTTCAGTCTTTTAATCGCTACATCCATTGTATCTGATTCCTTATCTTTTGGCAACAAAAATGGAATCTGAGTTTCCCCGGATTCCATGCGATGTTAGATTTTATACAATTCCAAATATGTGAATTTTATATAAATTTTATTTTGTTTTAATAGGTTTTTGTTGCTTTTTGCACAATGTCATTTTATAATAAAAGCTATAAAACAGCTTATAAATCTTTATCAGGAGGGTGAATTTTATGAATGAAGAACTTTTTAATGAAGCCGCCAGATCAAATGTTTTATCCAAAAAGCTGATCGATCAGCTTCAGGAAAGCATGACCTACAGCAGTATTTCCTTTATTAACTGGACGATCGAGGTTCTGACCCTGATCAAGAACCGCCTGGAACGCGGAGACAGAATTTCTGACGAAGTCAGCGGAGAAGTTTATACGATTCACTCCTTCCAGAAATTTGTCAAAGCAAATTTCTCTTCCTATATAACCAGTCAGGTATTTAAAGAGATAAGCAATCCGGAAAAGATCTACTACACTCTTACCCCATGTGAGGACGGCTACAGTCTTCTTATGGCAGATTCCGATGACAATAAGACTTACGCCTGGATTTCCAGCATCAGTAAGAGATTTTCCCTCGTACAGATGATAGCTACCGGTATTGTCTATATCAAGGACACCCGTACCGATACCTATCAGCCGTTTATCTCCGGCAACGGTAAATACTGCCGCTACGATAAAGAAAGAGGAATCATCGTCGAGATCTGATCATCTCCCGAGAATTCTTCCGATCCCATAGGACGCCAGAAATACTGCAATATCAACAGCCACGATCGTTGATCCGACCGGAGTTCCTGCCAGGATGGAAATCAGGATTCCACCTGCTGCACTGAACACAGACATCACTGCTGCACTGATCGTTACCGAACGGAAGGATTTAAACAATCTCATAGCAGAAAGTGCCGGGAAGATCACCAATGCGGATATCAGAAGTGACCCTACCAGGTTCATTGCCAGAACAATGATCACCGCAATCACAACTGCGATCAGAAGATTATAGGCATTTGCCCTGGTTCCGGCCGCTTTTGCAAAGTTTTCATCAAAGGTCACGGCAAAAATCTTATTATAAAACAGAATAAAGACCGCTACAACCACGACAGAAAGAATCGCACACAGCCAGACCTCGCCCTCGGTCAATGTCAGAATGGATGTAGAACCAAACAGAGTGCTGCACACGTCCCCCGAGATATTCGGACTGGTGGAAAACAAATTCATCAGAAGATAACCGATTGCCAGTGCACCGACAGAGATCATGGCAATTGCCGCATCTCCCTTGATTCTCGTATTCTGCCCTGCACGAAGAAGGAAGATCGCACAGATCACCGTTACCGGAAGAATGAATAACATATTGTTGGTGACATTCAGTACGGATGCGATCGCCATGGCTCCGAAAGCCACATGGGAAAGACCGTCCCCGATAAACGAAAATCTCTTCAATACCAGTGTCACGCCCAAAAGAGAGGAGCACAGTGCTATCAGCACACCAACAATCAGTGCATATCGCACAAATGGATACTGAAAGTACATCTGAAGTGTCTCAAACATTTTACTCTTCCTCCTCTTCCTGTCCGGTAAAAGCTTTACCCAGACTGCTTTCAAGATATTGCTTCCTGGTTCCGAAGAAGCAGTTTTCTCCGATATGCAGGATATGTGTCGCATATTTTATCGCTGCTGCAATATCATGTGAAATCATGATAATCGTGATTCCGTCTTTTTTGTTCAAATCTCTGATAAGCTGATACATCTCTGCAGTTACTCTTGGATCCAGACCGGATACCGGCTCATCGAGAAGAAGAATTTTCTGTGCCGCACAAAGTGCCCTTGCAAGAAGTACTCTCTGCTGCTGTCCACCAGAAAGTTCCCGGTAACAGTGATCAGCAAGATCCTGGATCATCATTTTTTCCATTGCCTTCCTTGCAATACGTTTTTCTTCTTTGTTGTAGAATGGTCGAAACCCGCATCGGCTCTGACATCCGGACAGAACAATCTCTTTCACTGATGCCGGGAAATCTCTCTGTACCAGCGTCTGCTGGGGAAGATATCCAATTTCATTTTTCTTTAGCCCATCTCCCAGCTCAATCGTACCGCTGATTGGCGACTGTAGATGAAGCAGTGTCTTCATTAATGTTGATTTACCAGATCCGTTTTCTCCCACAATGCAGAGATAATCTCCTGCACCGATGGAAAAATTAAGATCTTCCTGAATCGCCCTGTTATCATATCCCAGGGTAAGATTTCTGCATGTGATCTGTGCCATCTTTATTTCCTCTCGTTCTCTGATACTGTAATTACAGTGCTTCCTTTAATACTTTCAGATTCTCCTTCATCACAGAAAGATATGTCGTACCATCAGCAATCTCCTGTGCCGTGATCGACTGCATGGAATTCAGTACCAGAATATTCTGATCTTTTGTCTTCGTGTTTTCTATTACTGTCTGTGCGATCCTGTCATCAGATTTTTCAATTGTAAATACACTGTTCAATCCAAGTTCATCGATCTCCCTGGCGAGAAAGGTAATCGTCTTAAAGCTTGCCTCTGATTCTGCCGAACAGCCGGAAAAAGCGGCATAGTAATTAAGTCCATAATCGTCTGTCAGATAACGAAATGGAAAACGGTCCGCAAACAGAAGTGTGTTTTGTTTCGCATTTTCCACCGTATTTTGATATTCTGCATCCAGATTGGCAAGTTTTTTCTGATAAGCCTCTGCGTTAGACTGATAGATATCTTTATTTTCCGGATCCATTTCTGTAAGAGTTTCCGCAATCGCATCACAGACTGTGGATGCGTTGCGAAGAGAAGTCCAGACATGTTCATCATATTCCTTCTCATCTTCATGCTCATGTCCGTGCTCGTTCTCCTGCATACCCTCAACAGTTTCCTCTTCCTTTATGGAATCCGCGAGGACTTCCATCAGGTTGATCGTCTTCATGTTTTTATTCTGTGCAGACTTCAGTGCATCTTCGATCCATTCATCTGACTCACCGCCCACATAGATCAGAAGATCACAGCCGGACACCTTCATGATATCCTTTACCGCCGGCTGAAAGCTGTGGAGATCTGTCCCATTATCAAGAAGCATCGTAAGCTCTACATCTGCTTCCCGTTCTCCAAGAACTGCCCGTGTCCAGTCATATTCCGGAAAGATTGTTGTTACAATCTTTAATTTTTTGTCCGACGTGTCCTTTACACCGGCCTCTGCTGTGTGCAGTCCCACAAAAGGAATACTGAGGCTTACCACCCCCATAAAAACTGTCAGCATACCTGCAATCCATTTTTTCATTCTGTCTTCTCACTTCCTTCTATAATTATGTTCTTATTTCCAGGCATCATCATCCTATTTCTTATCTCTGCAGTCCGCACAGATTCCATAAAAAACAGTCCTGCATGAGTCCATCTGGAATCCATGATCCTCCATCAGATGCTGTCTCAGTTTAACCACATCCTCGCAGTGGAGATGGATCAGTTTTCCACATTTCTCGCATTTACAGTGAAAACAGACGGTCTTATGACAGTGTTCCTCTGCCCCAAGGTATTCAAAGCAGGCACTGCTTGTCCCGTCTACATTATACTTGGCAACCAGACCCTGCTCTACCATCTTCTCCAGATTACGGTAAACGGTTGTCGTTCCGATTGTAATTCCCTGCTCTTTGAAATAAGAACAGACATCTGCAACCGTCACATGCGTACCTTCTACTGTTTTTAGATAAGTCAGTAACTGTGCCATCTGTTTTGTCTGATAAGGTGCTTTACTTCCCATAGTATCTTCCTTCCGCCGGAATACCCGGCATATAAATCTATATTCATAACTGTTCAGTACCCTCACAGTTACGAGTCAAAATGCATTCCAAATCACCTTCGGTGATGGTATTTTGCCTTATATGTCTCGGGATTTTGGCAAAAAACATGCCAAAACGCCTCGCGGGATACTACCTTCTGAATAGTTACCTATATTCAATATTTTACCCAAAATGAAAACCGTTTTCATATTATAGCACAATCTGATGATGTGTCAATATGAAAACGGTTTTCATTTTCGTTTATTATATATTTTTTTATTATTTTTCTGCTTTATTCATCTCTCTTACGATCTTACGAAGTTTAAGTACCATAGATGGAGCTACTGAAAGTTCATCTACGCCCATGCGTACAAACTGCTCCGTGAGTGTCGGATCTGCACCAAGTTCGCCGCAGATTCCTGCCCATTTACCGCATTTATGTGCATTGTCCACAACCATCTGGATCATGCGGAGAATTGCCTCATGATGAGGATTATAGAATTCATCCAGTTTTTCATTCTGACGGTCGATGGCAAGCGTGTACTGGGTCAGATCGTTTGTACCGATACTGAAGAAGTCAACCATTTCAGCAAGTCTGTCACTGATGATCGCTGCCGCCGGAGTCTCAATCATGATTCCCTGCTCCGGAATCTTGTACTGGATTTCCTGCTCTTTGAGTTCTGCCTCTACCTCAGCTACGATCTCATAGATTTTCTTAACTTCCTCTGTAGAGGTGATCATCGGATACATGATGGAGAGATTTCCGTAAACAGCTGCACGGAGAAGTGCGCGAAGCTGTGTTTTGAAGATATCTTTCTGTGTCAGGCAGATACGGATCGCACGATATCCCAGTGCCGGGTTGTCCTCATTGCCCAGGTTGAAGTAATCCACCTGTTTGTCAGCACCGATATCCAGAGTACGGATGATAACCTTCTTTCCTGCCATCATCTGTACGGCCTGCTTGTAAGCCTGGAACTGTTCTTCCTCTGTCGGGAAATCATTCCTTCCAAGATAAAGAAATTCACTTCTGAAAAGGCCGATTCCACCGGCATCATTTTCGAGAACATAGCCAATATCTCCAACACTTCCGATATTTGCATAGATGTTGATCTTGTGACCATCTAAGGTCACGTTTTCTTTGCCTTTCAGTTCCTGAAGAAGTCTGAGCTTCTCTGCCTCTTCTTTCATTTTCTGCTCAGTTTCTGTTTTTGTGTCTTCGTCCGGATCAAAGGTAACTGTTCCTGCAAATCCATCTACAACTGCTGTCATACCAGTTTTAAGTTCTTCAAGCTCCATCGGTACGCCGATCAGAGCCGGAATGTTCATCATACGGGCAAGGATCGCGGTATGGGAGTTGGTCGAACCATGGACAGTCACAAATGCAAGGATCTTATCCTTGTCCATCTGTACGGTTTCGCTCGGACTTAAGTCATCTGCAACAATGACAGACGGTTCAATAGAACTCAGATCTGCATCCTCCTGTCCGCTCAGGTTGCGTACAAGACGTTCGGAAATATCTTTGATATCTGCAGAACGTGCTTTCATGTAATCATCATCCATAGATGCGAACATCGCTGCAAAGTTATCGCCTGTGGTTGCCACAGCGTATTCTGCGTTGACCTGTTCTGTGCGGATCGTATTCTGGATTGCTTCCAGATAATCATCATCCTCAAGCATCATCTGATGTACTTCAAAAATAGCTGCACTGGCTTCACCGACTTCTCTTACTGCCTTGTCATATAATTTCTGAAGCTGCTCCTTTGATTTCTCCAGGGCAGTATCCACACGCTTTACTTCTGCCTCTGGATCTTCAATCCTGGTTCTTTTGACCTGGTAATCATTTTTCTTAAGAACCACGATCGGTCCCATTGCAATTCCTTTATAAACAGATTTCCCCTGAAAACACTGCATACTTACTTCCTCCTGACTGCTGTTCTGTTACACCATAGGGTTTTCTATGTATCTGATTACAGATTTGCTTCAAAGAACGCTTTCAGTCCTTCAATTGCAGTATCTTCATCAGCACCTTCAGCTGTTACAGTTACAGTTTCGCCCTGTTTTACTCCAAGGGACATAAGCATCATAAGCTGTGTAAGTTTCTTTGTCTTGCCATCTTTTGTGATCGTGCACTCTGACTCATATTTCTTTGCTTCTTTTACAAGAAGTCCTGCCGGTCTTGCGTGGATTCCCAGTTCGTCTTTGATTGTGTACTCGAATGTTTTCATTTTAATTTCTCCTCTTCTTTTTATATCTTTGTTTTATGGTATATATTTTTATTCTGTCTCACTGTCCAGCATTCGCTCCAGATGCATTGCCAGATAACCGATCTCAATATCCGGCATCGGAAGTCCCAGACGCTTCTCCATCTCGTGGCAGATTCTCTCAGATGCATGAAAAGCCTCAGGAAATTTCACAGACATATAGTCATTCAGATTCATCTTGAGTTTCTCTCCATGAATCGCTCTTGCCACCATGTAACGTACATGGTTCATCAGACGGTTATATGCCAGTGACATCACATCGATGGAATTTCCTGTTTCTTTCTCTACAAGAGAAATGCATTCTCTGACGGTTCGGGCGATCTCCATGGCCTGTGAAACCTTCTCATCTACAATGGCCGAATGAACGTGGAGGGCGATATATCCTGTTTCATGTTCATCAAGCTCTATCTGAAATTTTTCTTTCAGCATAGGTGCTATGCAGCCGGCCACTTTGTATTCTTTATAAAACAGGATACGGATGTCCTCCGTCAGTGGATTGCTGATCTGCTCTCCCCTCTGAAGACGGCGGATAGCAAAATCAAGATGATCCGCTATTGGAAAAAGGATCGAACGATCGATATCGCCAAATTCTGCCTCAGCCTCCCTGAGGATTTCATTGGCAAGTTCCAGACATACCGGTGAAACTGAGTTGATAATTTCTCTGGCATCTCCACGGTCTGTCAGTTCTTTGAGTGAATAAATCCTGGCATCCTGCGGAACCTCTATCGTCTGCCCTATTTTTTTGCCAAAAGCAATTCCCTTTCCCATGATCAGGCATTCCTGCTTTGCACCTGATTCGATTCCAATAAAAGAATTATGATTTAATAATTTTGCTATCCTGTATATCATCCGTTTCATCCCCATCCAGGGTCTTTTTTACTGAAGGACCTCTATCTCAAACAAAGGTTCTCCGGCTTTGATCTGACCCTCATGCAGCAGATGGATTCGCTGATTGTCCTCCAGTTCTGTACAAAGAACCGGGGAAGTGACAGAAGGTGCATTTGCCTTCAGGTATTCCAGATCCAGCTTCAGCATCGGATCTCCCTTCTTAACTGTCTGTCCGCTCTCTACCAGTGCTTCAAATCCCCCGCCATTCAGTTTTACAGTATCGATTCCCACATGGATCAACAGACTGATTCCTGAATCTGTTATAAATCCAATGGCATGTTTTGTATCAAAGACAAATGCGACTTCACCATCCTCCGGAGCACGTACAAACGGATCCTCCGGTGTTACAACAGCACCATCACCCATCATCTTCTGCGCAAAAGCTTCATCCGGTGCAGTCGAGAGGTCTGCTGCCACTCCTGTTATCGGACTGGAAATTACGATTCTCTCGACAACCTTCTGTTCTTCTGCTTCCTGTGTCTGAACTGCTGTATCCTGAACAGCCTCTGTGTCTTCTGTCTCTGCATAGGTATCCGGAGCTGTTTCCAGATAATCTTCAAGGTTAGACTTGATCACAGTGACATTCGGTCCGTAAATAACCTGAACACCCTGTCCCTTGTGTACCACACCGGATGCTCCCGTTGCCTTAAGAATTCCGTCATTTACTCTGGAAGCATCTTTGACTGTACAACGAAGTCTGGTTGCACAGCAATCCACATCACTGATATTTTTCTTACCGCCAAGACCTCTTGTAATCGCCTCGCTTGTGGCATCATCAGAAGTTACTGTCTCTGCCTGAGCTGCCTCTCTGCGGGCATTTACATCCGCCTTTGTATAAAGCTTTGTTTCTGTGTCATCATCCTCACGACCCGGAGTTTTGAAATTAAACTTCCTGATCATAAATTTAAAAATAAAATAATATAAAAAGAAGTAAATAATACCAACCGGGATCACTCGCATCCAGCTTGTTTTGGCATTTCCCTGAAGGATACCAAACAGGAAGAAGTCAAGCAGTCCGCCTGAAAATGTAAGTCCTACTGCAACATTCAGCATATGTGCGATCATATAAGCTGAACCTGCAAGAACTACCTGTACCGCAAACAGTGCAGGAGCCACAAACAAGAAGGAGAATTCCAGCGGTTCCGTAATACCTGTTGCCATACATGCAAGTGCTGCGGAGAGAAGAAGTCCACCAGCAGCCTTTTTCTTCTCAGGTTTTGCACACTGATACATGGCAAGTGCTGCTCCTGGAAGACCAAAGATCATAAAAATAAACTCACCTGAGAAATATCTGGTTGCATCAGCACTGAAGTGTGCAATATTTGCAGAGTCTGCAAGCTGTGCAAAGAAAATATTCTGTCCGCCCTGAACCATCTGTCCGGCAACTTCCATCGTACCGCCTACGGCTGTCTGCCAGAAAGGCATATAGAATACATGGTGCAGACCGAATGGGATCAGTGCCCTCTTAATAAGACCAAAGATCAGAGTTCCCACATACCCGGAACCTGTTACCAGTCCGCCAAGCGCATAAATTCCATTCTGGACAACCGGCCATACAAAATAAAGAAGAATTCCCACAAACATATAAACAATCGTGGAAATGATCGGCACAAATCTTGTACCGCCGAAGAATGACAGTGCATTCGGAAGCTGGATCCTGTAGAACTTATTGTGAAGTGCTGCCACACCAAGTCCTACGATGATACCGCCAAATACACCCATCTGCAAAGACTGGATACCACATACAGAAGTGATGGTTCCCTCCAGCACAGACTCTGCAATCTCTCCATTGTCGAGAATCTGTCCTGTGATCGTCAGCATCGCATTGATCGCAGTATTCATTACAAAATACGCGATAACTGCTGATAACGCGGAAACTTCTTTTTCTTTTTTTGCCATACCAATCGCAACACCTACCGCAAAGATCAGAGGCAGGTTATCAAAGACTGCACTTCCGACTTTGTTCATGATCATCAGGAGGGCATTCAGAACGGTTCCCTCACCGAGGATGCTAGTTAAATGATATGTTTCAATTGTAGTTGCATTGGTAAAGGAACTTCCGATTCCGAGAAGAAGACCGGCTACCGGAAGGATTGCGATAGGGAGCATAAAGCTTCGTCCCACTCGCTGCAGAACACTGAAAATCTTGTCCTTCATTTCACATACTCCTTTTCCTGTGCGTTTCGCACATCCCTAAATGTATTTTCAGGGAGTAAGTATGTGTATGTGCAGTATTTTTGTACAAAAAAAAGGCACTAATACACATAAACACTCCTTGTTATGTATAGTTAATGCCTCCTAAATCGAGTTACACACTACAACCAATCAAAATATAACACGGTCACAGAGAATTTGTCAACCCGCTATTTTATTTAATTAATGGTTACTGTTCACTCCGTTCACAGTAACTTGGTCAAAATGCATTCCAAATCACCTTCGGTGATAGCATTTTGCCCCGTATGTCTCGGGATTTTGCCATATTCATGGCAAAACACCTCGCGGGATATTACCTGTGAACAGTTACAATTAATGGTACAACTAATTCAGAAACGCAAATGGTTCTTCATCATTGAGAAAGTGCATCAACATGTAAGCACACATGATGGCAACATTTTCTTCTTTAAGAATTCTTCTGACCTCATCACGGTCTGCAAGAACAACCTCGATTTCTTCCGTATCTTCCTGTGCATCCTTACTGATCTCACCGCTGGCATATCCATAGACAGTGGCACAGGATTCATCGGTCATGCCGATCGTGGTGAAGTATGGCTTCTCGTATGCCGGATCCACCTTCAGAGGTTCCAGCTTAAGTCCAGTCTCCTCATACATCTCACGGACAGCTCCCTCATGGAAATCTTCATTTGGCTCTACAAGACCTGCCGGGAATTCATAGATATATCCACCCAGTGCATAACGGTACTGACGGATCAGCACGACCCTGTCCTTCTTCTCTCCGTAAATACTGTATATGATCACGCCATCCGGATCATTGCGTCCTGTCCTGAGCTTGAGGGACGGGATGTCCTTCGCCCTGGAAGCCACATAGTAGGATACCGGGGTGTTGTGTACACTGGTTGCATCTACATGATAAAGATTGACAAAACGGTTGTCTGTAAGTTTTTGTACATCATGAATTTTTCCCATTGAGAGAACCTTCTTTCCCGCACGAGATCACCGTGCAATATATTTGTGTGCTCTCTGGATTGGTTTCTGTTATCTGAGAAGTCAGAATCAGTCACCTTTGAGAACTACACGGATTCGTTTGTAAATAAAGAATACGATCACAGATACCAGAATATATTTGAATAAGTTAAACGGTACAATGATCAGTGCCACAAATCCCAGAAGACTGTTGACAGAATGGTTAACTGCTGCACCCATTTCAATAAATGCTTCGATCGGCATTCCAAAAGCCTTGCCATATGCCGGAAGCAGAACAAAAGCATTCATCAGACACGCTGCTATTGTTGTCAGAACCGTACCAACTGCCATACCCACAACTGCATGCTTACGGCTCTTTACATTGTGAAGTCTGTAAATAATGCCTGCCGGTATTACGAAGGTGCATCCGAAAATAAAGTTTGCCAGATCACCAACACCTGCGGTCATGGTTCCTTTTGTTACAAGATGTACCAGGATCTTGACCAGTTCGATCACTGCACCCGCCACAGGTCCCATCGCAAAAGCTCCTACCAGCACCGGAATCTCAGAGAAGTCCAGCTGATAGAAGGATGGTGCCAGGAATGGGAGCGGAAATTCAAAGTTCATCAGTACACCTGCAACCGCACCCAGCATTGCGATCTGTGTGATCGTCCTGGTACGGCTTCGTTCCATTACATTTCCATTTCTTAAAACCTGTTCACTCATACTTGTCTCTCCTTTTGAATGTTCTTTTATTTTAAAAGAAAATTCCGCGTAAAAATCCCCCGAAAGATTCCTTCCGGGGGTAATGAGCACGTATGAATTAATCGTGTTCTTCTCTCATCCAGACTTTACTGTCGGTTCTGGAATTCCGATGTATCGGTCACCAGATCAGCCGCATTATGCGGGTCGCGGACTATACCGCCGGTAGGGAATTCTGACTTCTTATGAAGTTCCAGTCACCCTGCCCCGAAGAATTTTCTTTTATCTGAAAACTATTATACAACCAATTTACCTTCAACGCAATATAAAAATTATATGGCATAAAACCGGGTATCTCACGGGTTATTACCTGTGAACCGTTATCTTTCTTCTCTGAAGTACGGCACTCCCAGCGCGGCCGGCGGCTGGTGCTCCTTCTTCTTTCGGAAACTGGTGAACACAAGCACAATGATCGTTACAACATACGGCAGAGCCTTAAATACCTCCTGCATGCTTCTTCCAAGTCCCGGAATATACAGATACAGGATATAAAGTGCTCCGAAGAGAAATGCTCCCCAGATTGCATTCAGTGGTTTCCACAGTGCGAAAATAACCAGTGCCACCGCAAGCCATCCACGGTCTCCAAATCCATTGTCTGTCCAGGTTCCGCCTGAATATTCCATTACGAAATACAGACCACCCAGTCCTGCAAGACCTGCTCCGATGCAGGTGGAGAGATATTTGTATTTGATGACATTGATACCTGCTGCATCTGCTGTTCCCGGATTCTCTCCGATCGCACGAAGGTTCAGTCCCATTCTTGTCTTAAACAGGAAAAAAGAAAGAACTACGGCAACGATAATGCAGAGATAAGTCATAAATCCATAATTAAAGAGTATCGGTCCGATCACCGGAATTTGGGAAAGTCCCGGAATCTTTGCCGTATAGCCGCTTCCTGTAACCTTAACGGAAATCTGGCCTACACCACCTGCAAGTTTGGAGATGGAACCTCCAAAGAAGTTACCAAATCCGGTACCAAAGATTGTCAGTGCAAGACCTGTAACATTCTGGTTTACTCGAAGTGTGATCGTCAGGATACTGTAGATCAGACCACCAAGCATAGCACAGGCAAAAGCACAGACAAATGAAATCAGCACTCCTATAAAGACATTCGGATCCGGATTGTCTTTCTCATAGAGAAAAGCACCCATCAGTCCGGAAATACCACCCATATACATGATTCCAGGAATACCAAGATTCAGGTTTCCTGTCTTCTCTGTCATAATCTCACCAAGCGCACCATACAGAATACAGATGCCCTGGACAATTGCTTTCTGGATAAAAATAATCAGTACACTCATCGCATCTTCCTCCTATCTCTTTGTACGCTTTACTTTGTAATTAATGAAGAATTCTGCTCCGATCAGGAAAAACAGAATAATTCCAAGAAGTACATCAGAAGCATTTTCATTCAATCCATACTGTGTTGCGATCTGAACGGCTCCCTGCTGCATCAGTACAATACCAAAAGATACTGCGATCATAATAAACGTATTGAATTTGGAAAGCCATGCAACAATAATTGCCGTAAATCCACGTCCTCCTGCTGTTGCAGTAGAAATTGTATGGCTCGCACCACTTACAATAACAAATCCTGCAATACCACAGATTGCACCTGAGATTGCCATGGTACGGATAATAACTCTCTTAACATGGATTCCCGCATATCGTGCAGTATTCTCACTTTCACCGACAACCGCGATCTCAAATCCCTGCTTGCAGTATTTAAGATAGATAAACATTCCTACTGTAAGAATCAGTACGATCACAACATTCCATCCATATTTCTGCCCGAACAGCTGCGGAAGCCATCCTGTCTGGGTTGCCTGATTGATAATACCAACGGTATTGGATCCTTTCGGATTCTCCCAGAATACGATACAGTATGTAACAACCTGCATTGCCACATAATTGAGCATCAGAGTGAACAGAGTTTCATTTGTGTTCCAGTATGCCTTGAATACTGACGGGATCATTCCCCAGATCATACCACCCAGTATACTTGCAATAAACATTACAATAAGAAGAAGTATCGGTGACATCTTGTCTCCTGCATAGATCATGACAGCAGCAGAACATGCACCTCCGATCAGGATCTGACCTTCTGCACCGATGTTCCAGAATTTCATCTTAAATGCCGGAGCAAGACCAATTGCTATGCACAGAAGCACCATTGTATCACGGATCGTCATCCACATACGGCGTTCTGTTCCCATTGCACCATCCCAGATTGCTCTGTATACATCAACAGGATTCATTTTGACAAGTGCAACGATCACCGCTCCGCATACGATCAGTGACAATATCAGTGCGATAAAGCGGACACCAAGTCTTTCCTGCCATTTCATTCCGTTTCTTCTCTTGGATATCTGTAAGAAAGGTTCTTTACTCATTTACAGCCCCTCCTTTTTCGTGTTTCGTCATAAGAAGTCCGATTCCTTCCTTGGTGGCAGATCTTCCATCAACCACACCGCTGACTTTGCCGCCGCAGAGGACTGCAATCCTGTCACAGAGTTCCAGAACAACGTCCAGATCCTCAATAACACAGACAACTGCCACCCCTTTTTGTTTCTGTTCATTCAGAAGCCCGTAGATAACATGTGAGGTATTTACATCGACACCTCGTGTCGGAAATGCTACCAGAAGCACCTTAGGACTCTGTGCGATTTCTCTTCCTACCAGAACTTTCTGTACATTACCACCGGACATCTGACGTACCGGAGCAGAAATGCTTGGTGTCATGACTTCAAGCTTTTCTTTGATCTTCTGTGCCAGTTCTCTTGGCTTCTTACGCTCCAGGAAAGGTCCCTTTCCACTGCGGTAACTCCGGATCATCATGTTGTCTGTCATGTCCATATCACCTACAAGCCCCATACCGATACGATCCTCCGGGACAAATGCAAGACTGATACCTGCCTCATTGATTGCAATAGAATCCATTTCAGACAGTTCCATATCCTTTCCTTCATCCAGAAGAAGTCTGATCGATCCACTCTGTACGCCCTGAAGACCAGCGATCGCTTCAAGGAGTTCTTTCTGACCGCTTCCGGAAATACCTGCAATACCAAGAATTTCCCCTGTATTTACAGTCAGATCCACATCGTCAAGTGTCTTGACTCCGTCTTTGTCGACACAGTTTACACCCTGGATCACCAGACGTTTCTTAACATTTTCCGGCTTCGGACGTTCGATATTGAGATCTACCTTGGCCCCTACCATCATCTCAGAAAGACTCTGTACATTGGCAGATGCAGTTTCTACAGTATCAATATATCTGCCCTTACGCAGTATTGCTACACGGTCAGAAAGAGAAAGAACCTCCTGTAATTTATGAGTGATGATGATAATGGAACATCCGTCATCTCTCATATTTCTCAGAATGTCAAATAAACGGTCTGCCTCCTGTGGTGTCAGAACTGCTGTAGGCTCATCCAGAATCAGGATCCGTGCGCCGCGGTACAGCATTTTGATGATCTCCACTGTCTGCTTCTGAGAAACAGACATCTCATAAATTTTCTGGTTCAGATCAAGATCAAAGCCATATTTATTGACAAGCTTCTGAATATCGGCTGTGATCTGCTTCATATTCAGCTTTGCCTTACCCGGAAGTCCAAGAACAATATTCTCTGCTGCTGTCAGAACATCAACCAGTTTAAAATGCTGATGCACCATACCGATTCCAAGATTAAAGGAATCCTTTGGTGAACGTATCTTTACTTCCTTACCATCTACAAAAATATGACCTTCGTCCGGATAATAAATTCCATATATCATATTCATCAGAGTTGTCTTGCCACTTCCGTTCTCTCCAAGGATCGCCAGAATCTCTGATTTTCTCAGTGTGAGATTTACCTGATCATTCGCTTTGACAGAGCCAAAGCTTTTGGATATATCTCTGAGTTCAAGTGCGTAATTTTCTCCCACTTTCCTCCCCCTCCTTTTATCTAAACATAGGAATTTCTTTATGCTTGTGGATTATGGAATCTGCAATCATTCCATAATACAGCAAAAGAAACCTGCCACTGCAGACTTCCTTTGCACACATAATGAAAGAAAAGGCAGAGCTGCTGACAGGCAGCTCTGCCTGATTATTTACAATTACTGTGTAATAGATGTGATTCCATCAATTGCAATGTCAAATGCCGGTGCAGAACCGTATTCTGATTCATGGAAGTATCCGTCAGAAATGTATTCTGTATCACTGCCATCTTTCTTATAAGTAGTAAGCTCTTTGCCATCTACTGTAAATGTAGAAGTATCAAACACATGGAGAGAACCATCAATGAGAGCATCTTCTACTTCTTTAACCTTTTCTTCAGTTCCCTCTGCTACAACCTTGTCATTGAGTGGTGTGATCTTGTCTGCGCCGTCTGCAAATCCCTTGCACCAGTCTGTATCGATTGCTGTACCGTCAAGGATGCACTGTACTGCATATTTGTAATATACGCCCCAGTCCATTGATGCAGAAGTAAGTGCTGCATCCGGTGCTACAGAAGTCATATCAATATTGTATCCGACACAAGGAACACCTGCTGTCTCACATGCTGTAGGAGCACCTGTTGTATCTGCATGCTGGCTGATCAGTACACATCCGTCAGAGATCAGAGCATCTGCACATTCTTTTTCGAGGTCAAAGCTTGCCCAGCTGTTGGTATATTTTACTTCCATTGTCACGGACGGGCATACGCTCTTAGCGCCAAGATAGAAGGAAGTATATCCAGAAATAACCTCTGCGTATGGGAACGCACCAACATATCCCATCTTAGCTGCGTCTTCTTTGATTGTTCCGTCTTCGATCATCTCATTGAGTTTCAGACCAGCCACAACACCGGATACATAACGTGCTTCATAG
The DNA here is from genome assembly GCF_020538025.1 of Blautia sp. MSK17_66. Classification (NCBI taxonomy): domain Bacteria; kingdom Bacillati; phylum Bacillota; class Clostridia; order Lachnospirales; family Lachnospiraceae; genus Blautia; species Blautia sp. MSK17_66. The sequence goes on along the minus strand of NZ_JAJBNQ010000021.1, from coordinate 42,641 downwards.
ATATTTGTGAAATAGTTATGCATATTGGAAAGTCCGCTGGATGCTGCCTGAGTTCCTGTTGCGTGGCAGAACTGAACCTCCGGATACTCTCCTGCTGCTTCCAGAATATAAGTTTCATGGCCAAAGCTGTTTGCGAATACAATCTGACATCCCTGGTCTGCCAGGTCTGCTGCTGCATCGTAACATCCCTCGTCTTCACCGATCAGAGTCTTCTCAATGATCTGAGAATCATCAAGACCAAGCTCTTCCTGCATCTCATCGATACCTTTCATATGAGCGGCTGTATAGCCTTCATTTTCATCGCCGATGTAAATAATGCCAACCTTAAGATCTTCCTTTGCAACTCCTGCTCCGCCTTCTTCGCCTGCGTATACAGAGGCAGACATAGAAACTGTCATTGCTGCTGCAAGACCAATTGCCAATGCTTTTTTCATTCTTCTTTCCTCCATTTCTTCTCATGCTGTTTCCAACTACCGAACAAAAGAGGCACAACATAATTGTTACGCCTCCTTGCAAGTATCTTTAATATACAATAAGATATTTCAAATTGTCAATAAATTTGGGCTAAATCAAATTTTCTTTTCGACAAACTAATTTTTTTTGCAAAAAATGTATGATTTCCTTATTAAATATCGCCCCGATGTTCTGCAGAATTCTTTTTTACTTCTTGACTTTTACGCGTTGAAGCGTTATACTTTTAAAAAAGTGATTCGATATCATGTATTTCAGGAGGAAGTAAAATGAAAAAGCAGATTTTAGCAGTTGTTCTTTCCGCTGCAATGACAGCTGGCATGGGCAGTGTCAGCGTGCTTGCTGCAGATGATAAAGCAGACGACAAAACTTACAATATCGGTATCTGTCAGCTTGTACAGCACGAAGCATTGGATGCAGCAACTCAGGGATTTAAGGATGCCATCACAGAAGAACTTGGCGACAAAGTAACTTTTGACGAGCAGAATGCTCAGGGTGATTCCAACACCTGTTCTACAATCGTTACAGCCTTTGTTTCTGACAATGTAGACCTGATTCTTGCAAATGCAACTCCTGCTCTTCAGGCAGCAGCTGCCGGCACAACAGACATCCCGATTCTCGGTACAGCTGTTACAGAATACGGTGTTGCACTGGATATTGATGATTTTGACGGAACTGTAGGCGGAAATATTTCCGGTACCTCTGATCTCGCTCCACTGGAAGATCAGGCAGCAATGCTCAATGAGCTGTTCCCGGATGCCAAGAACGTAGGACTTATCTACTGCTCTGCTGAGGCAAACTCACAGTATCAGGTAGATACCGTTAAGGCTGCTCTTGAGAAATTGGGATATACCTGCACCTATTATGCATTCTCTGATTCCAACGATCTCTCTTCCGTAGCTACAACAGCAGCCTCCGAGAGTGATGTAATCTATGTACCTACAGACAACACAGTTGCTTCCAACACAGAGATCATCAACAATATCTGCCTTCCGGAGAAGGTTCCGGTAATTGCCGGCGAGGAAGGTATCTGCGAAGGATGTGGTGTTGCTACTCTTTCCATCAACTACTATGACCTTGGTGTTGCTACCGGTAAAATGGCTCTGAAAGTCCTTGTTGACGGAGAAGACATTTCCACAATGCCGATCGAATATGCACCTCAGTTCACCAAAGAATACAATCCTGAGATCTGTGAAGAGCTCGGAATCACCGTTCCGGATGATTATGTAGCAATCGGTGCAGAGGATGACGCTGCTGAAGAAACAACAGAAGAAGCTGCCGATGATACAGCAGCTGACGAGGCCGATGCAGATTCTGCCGACGACACAACAACTGAAGAAGCTGAATAAGTCTGACAATTAATAATAACAACAAATTTATACAGACAGCGGGAAAGGATTATCCTTTCTCGCTTTCTGTGTTCATCAGGAGGAACAAAGAAAATGAACATTATGAGCTTAATCAATGCACTTCCAGGTGCTGCTGCCCAGGGTCTGATATGGGGAATCATGGCAATCGGTGTTTACCTTACTTTCCGTATTCTCGATGTCGCAGACCTTACCGTCGATGGTACTATGTGTACCGGAGGTGCTGTCTGTGTTATGATGCTGATGAGCGGTCATAACATCTGGGTATCCATGCTTGCCGCAACAGGTGCCGGAATGCTTGCCGGCCTTGCAACAGGAATCTTCCACACATTTATGGGAATCCCAGCCATCCTCGCCGGAATCCTTACACAGCTTGGTCTCTACTCAGCCAACCTCAAGATCATGGGCAAGGCCAATCAAGCTGTCAACGGAAACAAATACGATCTTCTGGTTTCCCTTCGAAACGTAAAAAACGTTCCGATCTACCAGAACACGATCCTTATTGTAGCTGTTTTTATTGTTGTTCTGATCGCGATCCTTTACTGGTTCTTCGGAACAGAGCTTGGATGCTCTCTGCGTGCTACCGGATGTAATCCAAATATGTCCCGTGCACAGGGCATCAACACAGATGTATGTAAAGTGCTCGGACTGATGCTCTCCAACGGACTGGTTGCACTTTCCAGTGCACTCCTTGCACAGTATCAGGGATTTGCCGATGTCAATATGGGACGTGGTGCGATCGTTATCGGTCTTGCTGCTGTTATCATCGGTGAGGCGATCTTTGGAAAAATTTTCCGCAACTTTGCACTTCGTCTTCTGAGTGTTGCTTTTGGTTCCATCCTTTATTATCTGGTACTCCAGACTGTTATCTGGCTTGGAATCGATACTGACCTTCTGAAGATGCTGTCTGCACTTGTCGTAGCAGTCTTCCTTGCAGTTCCTTACTGGAAAGCAAAATATTTCGCAAAACCTACAAAACGTGGAGGTAACAACTGATGCTTGAGCTGAAAAACATTTACAAAACCTTTAATCCGGGAACTATCAATGAAAAGGTAGCTCTGAACGGTCTGAACCTCACTTTGAATGAAGGTGATTTTGTTACCGTCATCGGCGGAAACGGTGCCGGTAAATCCACCATGTTAAATGCAGTCGCAGGTACCTGGATGGTCGATGAAGGCCAGATCCTTATTGACGGAATCGATGTCACCAAATTATCTGAACATAAACGTGCCACCTATCTTGGACGTGTTTTCCAGGATCCTATGACTGGCACCGCTGCTACTATGGGTATCGAAGAAAACCTTGCACTCGCAAAGCGCCGTGGCAAAACCCGTCTTCTGAAACCGGGTATCACCAAGGCAGAACGCCAGGAATACAAAGAGCTGCTTAAGATTCTTGGTCTTGGACTTGAGGATCGCCTCACCTCCAAGGTCGGACTTCTTTCCGGTGGACAAAGACAGGCTCTGACACTTCTGATGGCTACGCTCCAGAAACCAAAGCTTCTGCTTCTGGATGAACATACCGCTGCTCTTGATCCTAAGACTGCAGCCAAGGTTCTTGAAATCACAGAAATGATCGTAAACAGAGATCACCTGACGACCATGATGATCACACACAATATGCAGGATGCGATCATTCATGGAAATCGTCTGATCATGATGATGGAAGGCAGAATCATCCTCGACATTCAGGGTGAAGAAAAGAAAAAACTGACCGTAAGAGACCTCCTCGATCAGTTTGAAAAGGCCAGCGGCCAGGAATTCAGCAATGACTCTGCTCTGCTGAGTTGATAAAACTGAACAAAAACGCTGCAGGGATTGTATCCCTGCAGCGTTTTTGTTTTCTGAACCACCATATACCGTCTTCTACTTTGTTCCCTTCATAGAAAGACTGATTCTTTTTTTCCTGAGGTCTACGCCGATCACGCGCACATCCACAACATCTCCAACAGACACTGCCTCAAGCGGATGTTTGATATATTTCTCGCTCATCTCTGAGATATGCACCAGACCGTCCTGATGCACTCCGATATCCACAAATGCTCCAAAGTCAATGACATTACGGACTGTTCCCTTAAGGATCATTCCTTCCTTCAGATCCTTCATGTCAAGGATATCTGTACGAAGAACCGGCTTCGGCATTTCATCTCGCGGATCACGTGCCGGTTTTTCCAGCTCTTTTACAATATCACGAAGTGTAGGCTCTCCTACACCAAGTTCCTCTGCCAGCTTCTTGTAATTCCTGATCTGCTTTGAAACACCACTGAGTTTGCCTCCTGCGATATCCTCCGGTGCATAGCCCAGCTTCTCCAGAAGCTTCTGTGCCGCTTCATAGCTCTCCGGATGTACACTCGTTGCATCCAGCGGATTTTTGCCGCCTGTGATACGTGCAAATCCCGCACACTGCTCAAATGCTTTCGGTCCGAGCTTGGCAACCTTCAGAAGCTCACGACGACTCTCAAATCTGCCGTTCTCCTCACGATACGCAACGATATTCTTTGCAATTGCCTTACTGATACCGGAAATATACTCAAGCAGAGATGCAGACGCTGTATTTAAGTCCACTCCGACCTTATTCACACAATCTTCAACGACTCCACTCAGTGCTTCACCAAGCTTTTTCTGGTTCATATCGTGCTGGTACTGACCAACACCGATAGACTGCGGTGTAATCTTGACAAGCTCTGCAAGAGGATCCTGAAGACGTCTTGCGATAGAAGCCGCACTTCTCTGTCCAACATCAAAATTCGGAAATTCCTCTGTCGCCAGTTTGCTTGCGGAATATACAGATGCACCGGCCTCATTGGTGATCACATACTGTACCTTCTCCGGAATTTCCTTCAGAAGTTCCACGATAATCTGTTCAGACTCTCTGGAGGCTGTTCCATTTCCAAGAGAAATCAGAGAAATTCCATATTTGCGGATCAGCATTTTGAGCGTGTCTTTTGCTGCCTGGATCTTCTTCTCGTTTGTCGGTGCGGTCGGATAGATCACTGTCGTATCCAGCACCTTTCCTGTTGCATCTACAACAGCCAGCTTGCAGCCTGTACGGAATGCCGGATCCCATCCCAGAACAACTTTACCTACAATTGGAGGCTGCATCAGAAGCTGCTCAAGGTTTTTGCCAAAGACATGAATTGCCCCATCCTCTGCATTTTCTGTCAGACTGCTTCGGATTTCCCTCTCAATCGCCGGTGCGATCAGACGCTTGTAGCTGTCCTCCACCACTTCTCGAAGAACCGGTGTTGTGACCGGATTTTCTCTTACAAGCACCTGCCTCTGGATCCATCCAAGAATCTCTTCTTCCGGTGCATTCACCTTTACTGTGAGGATTTTTTCCTTCTCACCACGGTTCAGTGCAAGGACACGATGTCCCGCAAGCTTCTTGATCGGCTCCTCGAATTCATAATACATCTCATATACAGAAGATTCCTCCGGCTTCTTTGCCGCAGATGCAACAGAACCCTTTTTCATAGTGAGGTCACGAATGTAGATTCGGTAATCTGCCTCATCTGAAATTGTTTCTGCCAGGATATCCTTTGCACCGTTCAGTGCATCTTCCACTGTCTCCACACCCTTTTCAGCAGAAACAAAGGCCTGTGCTTCCTCCTCCAGCGGTTTCTTTGTCATCTGAAGCATGATGATATTTGCCAGCGGCTCCAGTCCTTTTTCCTTCGCAATAATTGCTCTTGTACGTCTCTTCGGACGATACGGACGGTAAAGATCCTCTACTACTACAAGAGTCTTTGCATCCAGAATCTGTTTTTTCAGCTCCGGTGTCAGTTTGCCCTGTTCTTCAATACTTGTAAGAACCTGTTTCTTTTTGTCTTCCAGATTTCTCAGGTAAAGAAGTCTTTCATGCAGTGAACGAAGCTGTTCATCATTCAGAGAACCTGTTGCTTCCTTTCGATAACGGGAAATAAAAGGAATCGTACATCCCTCATCGATCAGTTTCACAGCGGCTTCTACCTGCCATTTTTCTACTTTGAGTTCATCAGTTATCACCTGAATAATATCCATAAATAAAAATCTCCTTTTGTGCCCTTAATAAATGTCACGCTTCTGCATTATAATCGTCTGATGATGCATTTCTGTAAATAACTTCTTCCTGCTTCGGCTCATCAAACTCTCCCAGAATATCTCTGTAAAAAGCGGTTTCAGACGCTTCCATATACGGAAGAACCCACAGAAGTGGAAGCCCCATAAGCAGAAGCGACACGATCAGCATCGGAGCAAAACTTAACTGCAGCATAAGATACTGCCAGATGTGTCCCTTCATCAAACGTCTGCTTTCTTTGAGAGATTCCACGCCTCCCATCTGCGGATTATCTGCAAGAAGATAGAAACTAAGTGCAAATGGTACCGTGATAAGTACATTCAGTACTATACTCAAAAGCATAACTCCAAAAGTCAGTTCCATCCACAAAAGCTGTGCGTCTATTGTACTTCCGGGAGTTGCCAGATACATAACAAAATAAAACGGAAGCTGAGAAACTGTACTCAGAAGTGCCATCACAAAGGCTACGATCAGCACACGGTCCGGCTGGTTGTGGAACATATACAGAAGGTTTCCAAGACTGAATTCTCTTCCTCTGCTCATATTCAGCATCATATAACTGTACCCTGTGCTGAACACCATAGCGATCAGAGAAACAACAAATACAAAAACTTGTCCCAGTATAACTTCCAGGACAGCTTCTCCCGGAAAAAGTTCTGCCGAAACAATAGTTCCCAGAAAATCTACAGCCATATAGGCCAGCATTCCCGCAATCGCAATTCCCCAGTTTCCTCTGAGTACTGATTTCGCAGTTTCCTTCCAGTATTTTCGATTTTTTTTCATCCTTGATTCCTGCTTTCCAAGTTAAAACTCAGTAAAAATTCCATCCCTGAAGCCACAGAGATGGAATTCCTTTTGTTTCGGTTAATCTGCCAGGTTAAATGCGTCATGTACCGCATTCATCGCTCTTATTCCGTCTTTCTCGTTGATAAGAACGGTTACACGGATCTCTGAAGTGGAGATCATGTTGATGTTGACGCCCTCGTTATAGAGGCTCTCAAACATCTTCGCTGCAACACCCGGATTGCTCATCATGCCTGCTCCGACAATAGAAAGTTTGGCAATATTTCTCTCAGAATGCAGTTCCTGATATCCAAGTCTTGCCTTATTTTCATCCAGAACTGCCATTGCCTCTTCCAGATCTTTGTCATCTACGGTAAAAGAAATATCCTTAGTTCCTGCACGTCCGATGGACTGAAGGATCACATCTACGTTGATGTTTTTCTTTGCCAGCACATCAAATAATTTGAATGCCACTCCCGGAATATCTTTCAGACCGATCACGGCAATTCTTACTGCATCTGTATCAAGCGCAACTCCGCTGATCAGCATTCTTTCCACTGTTACTTCCTCCTTTACAACAGTTCCCTCACTGTTATTTAAGCTGGAACGTACCACAAGCGGCACGCCGTATTTCTTGGCCATCTCTACAGAACGATTATGGAGTACACCGGCACCCAGAGTTGCCAGATCCAGCATCTCATCGTAAGTGATCTCCTTGAGTTTGCGTGCTGTCGGAACCTTGCGCGGATCTGCTGTGTACACTCCGTCTACATCCGTATAAATCTCACAGGCATCTGCATGAAGTGCCGCTGCCAGAGCAACTGCTGTAGTATCAGAACCGCCTCTTCCAAGTGTTGTATAATCATCGTATTTATTGATTCCCTGGAATCCTGTCACAACGACGATCTTGTGATTTTCCAGTTCTCTTTTGATTCTCTCAGTATCAATCCTCTTAAGTCTTGCGTTGCCATGGACGCTTGTGGTATGCATGGCAACCTGAAATGCATTCAGAGAAACGGACGGAATACCCAGTTTATCAAAGGCCATAGCCATCAAGGCCACAGACATCTGCTCTCCGATCGTAAAAAGCATATCCATTTCACGTTTCGGCGGCTTCTCGTTGATGTCTTTTGCCATGGTGATAAGTTCATCCGTATATTTACCCATAGCCGAAAGAACAACTACCACATCATTGCCTTTTTTGTATTCCTCTATACATCTTCCGGCAACATTAAAAATACGCTCTTTATTTGCCACGGAAGTACCGCCGAATTTTTTTACTATTAACATAGCTTCTCTCCCAAAACGGTCAGTCTTTCACACGGATCATCGTGATCACACTGCCATTTAATTCCTGAACTTTTTCTTTATATTCTCCCTGTTTCATCTTAGTTGTGATAAATCCAAATTCACCCGGGAGGCTCTTGAGATTTACAATCTCTACTTCATCAAAAACTGCCTTTACCTGATCCACTGTTGTTCCTTTGACTCTCACAAAGAATCTGCCCTCAACCTCATCCATTGGAATCAGTTCAAGCGGTCTGCTGGACCAGTTTGTCATAATATTTCTGTGGAGGTGCTTTGCTTCATCTACCACATCGGCTACTACTGCACTTGCAGTCGGAAGCTTGCCTGCACCGCTTCCATAAAACATTGCATCACCAAGTACATTGCCATGGACAAATACTGCATTAAATACATCATTTACGCTGTAAAGAGGACTGGTCTTCCCTACAAGGAACGGTGCAACCATTGCATAGAAAGAATCATCTCCAATCTTGCGGCTGGTTCCGAGAAGCTTGATCGTCATATCAAGTTCTTCTGCATACTGCATATCTTCCGGAGTGATTCTAGTGATTCCCTCTGTATAAATATCCTCATAATTCAGGAATCTTCCATATGCCAGTGAAGAAAGGATTGCAATCTTACGGCACGCATCATATCCCTCCACATCAGCTGTAGGATCTGCTTCCGCATATCCTTTGGCCTGTGCTTCTTTAAGAACGGCATCAAACTCACAGCCTTCTGTACTCATCTTGTACATCATGTAGTTTGTGGTTCCATTCAGGATACCTGTGATCTCATCAATCTCATCTGCTGTCAGAGAAGAGTTCAGTGCACGGATGATCGGAATTCCACCGCCGCAGCTTGCCTCAAACAGGAAGTTTATATTCTTTTCCCTTGCAATCTCCATAAGTTCCGGGCCGTGTTTGGCAACCAGTGCCTTATTGGATGTGCAGACACTCTTTCCGGCTTCCAGAGCACGCTTCACGAAGGTATATGCAGGTTCGATCCCACCCATAACTTCTACAACAATATCCACTTGCGGATCATTTGCGATCACATCATAGTCATGGACAAGAACCTTCTCAACCGGATCTCCCGGAAAGTCTCTCAGATCCAGTACATACTTGATATTAATGTCTGCACCAGCTCTCTTATTAATGCTGGCATGATTTGTATTGATAACCTCTACCACACCGCTTCCAACTGTACCATATCCTAATACTGCAATATTTACCATAGTCTCGTTTCCTCCTGCGTTCTTTCTTCTCTGTAACTATTCACAGCAACTATTCTCTTCCAAGAATCTTCAGATAATGGATTCCATCCCTCTGTTCGATCTCGTCCACCATAGCCTCAGCATCTCCCTCACCCGGCAGAATATCTACACTGAGGGTAAGAGTTGCCACTCCATTGATCGGGATGCTCTGATGGATCGTCAGGATGTTTCCATGGAAACGTGCAATAGTCTGAAGCACAGCAGACAAAATTCCCGGTTCATCATCCATCTGAATGATGAAGGTGATCGTCTTCCCTCTGGCTTCTTCATGAAAAGGAAAAATATCATCCTTATATTTATAAAAGGAGCTCCTGCTGATCCCCGTCTGTTCTGCTGCCTCCTGCACAGTACTTACCTTCTCTGAGTCCAGTAATTTCTTTGCCTGTACTACTTTCAGCAAAACCTCCGGAACCGCCCGCTCCCTGACTACAAAATACTTCTTTTTTTCTGTTATTTTCCCCATGATGACCTTTCTGCCTCTACTGACTTTACCCATTTTAAACATATATCCCTCTCAGGAGATGTCTGTTTCAAAAAAACAACTGTTTTCCTATGAGGGATATGTTATCACACCTGCACAAAGTCTGCAAGGTTTTTTTGTTTTATGATTCGACCGGTTTTTTGGATAATGCGATCCATTTCAGGTAGGCATTGATGAACGGATCAATGTCTCCGTCAAGTACTGCATCTACATTTCCGGTTTCTTCATTTGTTCTGTGATCCTTAACCATGGTATATGGCTGCATAACATAGGATCTGATCTGATTTCCCCAGCCGATATCAGTAACTTCTCCACGGATACCGGAAAGCTTTGCCTCTGCCTCCTGCTGCTTGAGAAGGAACAGCTTTGCTTTCAGCATCTGCATGGCCTTGTCCTTATTCATATGCTGAGAACGCTCATTCTGACACTGTACCACAATTCCTGTCGGGAAATGTGTGATACGGATCGCAGAAGAAGTCTTGTTGATATGCTGTCCACCGGCGCCACTGCTTCGGTAGGTATCAATACGGATGTCCTCATCATTGATCTCTACATCCAGATCCTTCTTGATATCCGGCATAACATCGCAGGATACAAAGGATGTCTGACGTTTACCCGCTGCATTGAACGGAGAAATACGCACAAGACGATGAACACCTTTCTCTGATTTGAGATATCCATAAGCATTCTCTCCATTAACCTGGAAGGTTACGGACTTGACTCCGGCCTCATCACCATCCAGATAGTCCAGCACTTCCATAGAAAATCCCTTGCGGTCTACCCAGCGACTGTACATACGATAAAGCATTCCACACCAGTCACAGGCTTCTGTTCCGCCTGCTCCGGCATTCAGCTTAATGATCGCATTCTCACTGTCATATTCTCCTGACAGCAATGTCTTAACACGGATACTGTCAAAATTCTTCTGGAATTCATCCAGCATCTCCTGAATCTCCGGAATGATCTCCGGATCATTTTCTTCATAGCCCATCTCGATCATGGTTTCCATATCTTCCATCTGTGTTTCCAGACTGTGATAGATCTCCATGTCGTCCTTCATGCTCTTGAGCTCTTTCATCTTCTGCTGTGAAACCTCGGCATCATCCCAAAAATCCGGTGCCTCCATTTCTCGCTCTAATTCTTCAACCCTCTGCTCTTTGTTAGCGAGGTCAAAGTGAATCCCTCACTTCCACTAATGGTTCTGTGTATGTTGCAAGAATACTCTTGAACTGATCTAATTCAACCACAGCTTCACCTTCTTTCTATATATTCATACTTTTATACCATATCATAAATTAGGGAAAACTGCAAGATTTGCGGGGGTGGAAAGAGGTAAAAAAAGCACCCCACCGCACATAAAAATTTACAATATCTGTACGATGAGGCGTTATGCTGATTACAGCTGGATTCTCTCCAGATCATCCGGAACAAAGAGGTTTCCGTGGAAGTATTTCTTTCCTTCTTCTGTGTAAAGTTCTTTGCGGTGGGCGATGTTCTTGTCCTCTGTATGGTAAAGAATCAGGTTCTGTACGCCGAGCTGTTCTGCCAGTTCACTGGCGTCTTTAGCTGTAGAGTGATGTTTCTCATATGGTTGGAATCTGTCTGCCTGGTCAAAGAGACAGAAGGCTTCATGAAGGAGCCATTTGCTGTTTTCGGCGTATTTTTTCTCACATTCGTTGTATGGCTCATCACCGCAGCAGGTGAATTTCTCACCGTTTCCCATATCCATGCAGAAACCAAACTGTTTTGCCTTGGTAGACTGAATATCAAAAAATGTCGTCTTATGTCCCATAAGGGTTCTTTCTTCTCCATCCTCCACAACTACGAGATGCAGGCGGTCTCCGATATAGCAGGTCTGTTTCTTCGGATAGAGCATCTCCGCCATCTCTTTGAGGATGCGGATCACTTCCTCATGTCCGTAAATAGTTGCCTCTCCTTCATACTGTCCCTGTTTCATGTGCTGACAGATCATTCGGATCATCCAGACGATTCCCATGATATGATCTACATGTTTGTGTGTTACAAAAATCTCACGCATATCCATCCAGTCAAATCCGGCATGTTTCAGCTGTGCGAGCAGAGTGTTTCCACCGCCGCCGTCAACCAGCAGGTGCTTGTCCCCATCTCTCAGTACAAAACATGTATTATAACACTCTGTGACCATTGCATTTCCTGTTCCCAGCATTGTAATATCCATAAAAATTCCAGCCTCACTTTCACATTCTCTAATATTTTTTCGGATATATCTTATCATAACTGAAAAAGAAAGGAAACAGCATTTGCCGTCTCCTTTCTCAATTTGACATTCATTTTTCTTTATCATTATAATAAAAATTTTCAATATTTTTATGAGAAAAAGCTCTCTGCCACACTCATATCTGCAACATATCCCACACTTCCGGTCATGTAGATGGTTCCATCCTCGTGAATATCGATCTGGATCATTCCACCCGGCTGGTTAACATTGACTCTGTTCTCAGTCAGACCGAGTTTATACGCTGTCACTGCTGCTGCACAGCTTCCTGTTCCGGATGCTTTGGTATAACCTGAACCACGCTCCCAGATTTCAATGTCAAGATTTCCTGTGTCAATCTTGCGGCAGATCTGAAGGTTCATCCTCTCCGGAAATTCGTCTGCATTTTCCACATATGGTCCAAGTTCTTTTGCCTGTTTTGCACTTACCTGATCCATAAAGATGATGCAATGTGGATTTCCAATCGTCAGGCAGCTTGCCTTATAAGCTTCATGATTAAATGTGAACTCTTCATTAATCACTTCACGCATCTCACCGGTCACAGGAATCTCTCTGGACAGGAAAGATGCCTTTCCCATATTTACACGAAATTCCGTGGCACGACTGTTCAGACACTCTACTTCTACAGCACCAGATAAGGTCTCAATTTTGAACTTTTTCTCTTTGACATATTCATGGTCAAGAAGATATTTTGCAAAAATACAGACACCATTTCCACTGATTGCGGCCTCGCTGCCATCGGAATTATAAATATGCACGCCCATCTTTCCGTTGATGTCCACCGGTCCGTACAAAACACCATCTGCTCCAAGTCCGAAACCTCTCTGACACATCAGAGCAACTTTCTTGCCCTGCAGCTGTACACGGTTTTTGTTTGGATCCAGTACCAGATAATCATTTCCAAGTCCCTGATATTTTATCATTGTAATGCAGTCTGTCATTGTCATGCCCTCCCGCTTTGTTTTGCTTATATTATTTCCGCTGTTATCACAGCCTCTGGAAACTTTCAATCATTCGATACTTCCAGTATATAAGCTATTTTTTACAATGTATATAGATTAAAATGCGATTTATATTGCAAAAAATGCGTTTATGACCATTTAACTGCTCCATTTCTGGAAATCATTGTATAAGCTTTATCGCATCTCAGACGAAACGGATACTGCTTTCTTGTGACAAGGTACAGATTTCTTCCGGTATGTGCCCTTTGCATACTGCAGTCCAGCATTCTCCAGTATTTTCCGCACTTCACCTCACACCATCCATGCGGTGATAAGGCAGCATACGGTCCTCTTGCAGTAACCGCCCCACAGACCACGCGTGCATCATATCCCAGAACCCGCGCAATATATGCCATTGCAGAAGCATAATAATAGCAGTCACCCCTTCGACGGCTGAACATATACCTAGCACAGGACGCAAGCTGCTTTGCCCGTGGTGCTTTATCCGTCATATTATAATATGGATATTTTAACAATGCCCGGAAACAGGTTTTCAGACGTTTTGAAGGTATATCCGTCGCTTTTGAAGAACTCATAACAAAAGCAACTGCCTGACGAACCTCCCTTGTTGTAACTCTTACTCCTGTTTTATCTACATAATAGTATCCCTTCGACTTTGATCCTACAATACGGTTTGTGACAAGTCTGCTGTTTCTGTCAAAATAATAATATTTGTTTGAAATTTTTTTCCAGCCTTTTGCCTTTACTCCTTTTACAGAATAATATCTGCTGTTCTTCTGAACAAACCATCCTGTATATACTTTATTATTCTGGTATACGATTCCCTTCCGGACAGTAATTCCGGATGCGGCAGATATATTGACACTTCCTGCCATCAGCATGATGACCGCCATAAGTACCGCCGTTATTTTGATCCATAACTTTCTTTTCATCCTCTCATCTTTCCCTCTACTGTTCACTCCGTTCACAGTAACTCTTTCCCTCCATATATGCTAGTTTTTATTATACACTACTTTTTTTCTTCTGAACACTTCATTATAATAGATGATGATATCTTATAACCAATCAGGAGGGGTTCCCATGGATTATTCTCAGTATTCCCTTGCCAAAACCGGCTATCTCAAAGAAGACTTCCGGCTTTTTCATATCAACGACCGCACGGACCGGGAGTTTGAATGGCACTATCACGACTTTCACAAAATTATCGTCTTTGTCTCCGGCAAGGTCACTTATCATATAGAAGGAAAAACATATCAGCTTAAGCCACAGGATATTCTTCTTGTCAGTCAGGGGGCAATCCACAAACCCGAGATTGATCCATCTATACCATATGAGCGCTATATTTTCTGGATCAGAGATGACCTGTCATCCCCGGAACTCAACACCTGCTTTCAGAAAGCCAATGACCGAAGCTTCAATCTCATTCGCCTGGACTCTGCTCTCCAGGAAAAACTTAAAGATCTCCTGCCAGAAATTGAGCATTCCCTGCGCGATACACAGTTTGGCGATTCCATTCTCAGCAAAGCACTTTTTGCACAGTTCATGATCTATATCAACCGGATTTTTCTTAAAAGCAGTACTGCTCCAGACCAAAAGTCCTACTCTTCGGACTCTCAGGTGGAGCAGCTTCTGAAATATATTAATCGGAATTTATCAGAAAATCTCTCAATCGATCATCTCGCCGAAAGATTTTTCTTCAGTAAGTATCATATGATGCGGAAGTTTAAAAAAGAGACCGGCTACACGATCCACAACTATATCATCAGCAAACGACTGCTTCATGCCAGATCCCTTATTGCTCAGGGAATCCCTGTCATGAAAGCCGCCATGCAGAGCGGATTCCAGGATTATACTGCCTTTGTCCGTGCCTATAAGAAACAGTTCGGCACGGTTCCTACGCAGAGATAATCATTGTTTCTGATTTTCCTTGTCATACAGGAATTCTTCCGGCAGACTCACATGGAAATCTTTTTCCAGTGCACGGAAATTATCCGGTGTGATCGTCTGAAGTTTATGCGGTGTCATGGAAAGGATCTTGACAAGGATCTCGGCTGATTTCTCTACTGTATGAAGCAGACCAAAGGTCAGGTCAAAGTCCTCTCCGGAGCAGAACATTCCATGATGTGCCCAGATGACAACATCATATTTCT
Source organism: Blautia sp. MSK17_66 (assembly GCF_020538025.1). Lineage (NCBI taxonomy): Bacteria > Bacillati > Bacillota > Clostridia > Lachnospirales > Lachnospiraceae > Blautia > Blautia sp. MSK17_66. Next base: position 27,554 of record NZ_JAJBNQ010000021.1, on the reverse strand, counting down.
TCATCAGTTCTGCTGTCTTAATGGCAATCTCTCTTCCGCCCGGAACCATCCATCCGATGACACCGACACCATCCGGAAATACGACCGGACACTCTGTTGCGGATTCCCAGAGTTCTCTTGTAAATACCTTGTCATCCAGCGGAAGAACAAAGGTCAGTGCAATGGTGTTTGTGGTATGTGCATGATAGATAACACGATGTCTTCCATTGGTAAGTTTCTTCTTCACTTCATGGTTCATCAGATGAGTCGGAAGTTCACTGGTCGGTCTGCCGCCCTCAACAAGTCCCCAGCGGATTCTGTATCTGGTTCCGGTTTCATCCAGTTCGATGATTGCCAGACATACTTCCGGGTCTACGATGATGTTTCGGAAATATTTTCCGCTTCCTGTCACAAGGAAAAATTCTCCTGCCAGCCCCGGAACTTCCACACCAATTTCTTCCCATTCTCCCGGTGCGTTCAGTCGCGGCTTGATCATCTCTACTTCTTCCGGTTTCAGACGATAACTTAAGTTACCGCCGTTTCTCTCATGCCATCCCTGCTGATAACCGTCATCTGCCATTTTGATAAAGCCTTTTACGAATTTGGATTCAAGAATTTTCATTATTATACACTCCTGTCTGTTTATATGATTTGTGGTTTTGTTTTTGGTTTATTTTATTTTTATGTGGTTTTTCTTTGTTTACGAGTGCATTATATATTGTTTTATGTGGTTTGTAAAGAGGTTTTTCAATAAATCTCTCACAAATCCACATTTTATTTTTGGAATTTTTTCTGCAGTATTATACAAAGCCACAAAATAAAGCACCAAATACACCAAAACTCATTTCAAAGAAATTTTTTTGGTACATTCAGTGCTTTTATTTACAAGTATCTTTATAAAGTCAGGATTCTCTTTTTGGCTTTATTTCTGTGCCCATGGCTGAGTTCTGGTCTCAACTACAGTCACTGGATTCTCCAGAGCTTCATCCATCTTAAGACAAATGTACATATCCTGCAGTGCATCTGCCATTCCATAAAATTCTGCACCTCCGTTGACATACTCATGCATTTTTACCATACAGGAAGCAACTGCAATCTCGTCATCGTTGAACCTTGCGTTAATAAAAGGTGTGCGGAACAAAAATTCCTCACCCAGCATAACTGCATAATGTGACCATTCCTGATTTCCATACACACCAAGATCAATTCTTCGAAGATCCTGTGTAACTGGAATATTCTGCTCATTCAGATAGCGAATGGTAAGGTCATCGATCTCACCTCGTGTTCCCTGCACGGTAAGCTGTCTGGTTCGAATAAAAGAATGATACTGCGCCGGATCAGAAAAATCAAAATATGCCACTTTACCATTGTCGAATTCCATCGTCAGGCGATCTCTAGAGCATTTAACAATCTCTCCATCAAAAATCATTCCTTCTCTTCCATATGTTTCCGTTACATCAAACCAGTAACGTTTTCCGTAAATCCTGCAGTTCTCAAATCCTGTTCCGAGGAACTGACGGATAATACTTGCACCGTGATATCCATGAAGAGAAGAAATATTGATATTTTCGACTTCACCAAGCTTTCCATCACAAATTGCCTTGTACCAGGACGCATAGAGCGGCTGCAGGAAATACTGTTCTGCCACCTGCACCTTTGGCCGATACTCCTGATAAGCATCCCAGAGCTGCTGCAGTGCTTCCACATCTTCTCCCGGAGGCGTTTCCGTCAGTACCGGGATTCCTCTTTTAAACAAAGTAATCAGATTTTCTGTGACGATTCCCCGTTTGATCGCCATTACAACAAACTCTGGCTCTTTTTCCACAAGCTCATCCAGAGTATTGACTACTTTTACACCAAATTTTTCAGAAAAAGCCTCTCCTTTTTCTTTACCTCTTATCATTACTGCTGCCAGATCAAACATTTCCGGCAGAGCTTTGGCAATACGAATATAAAATTCAGCTCTCCAGCCGGAACCGATCAGTCCAAAACGAATTTTACTCACGTTTCTGTCCTCCCAAACTCATTGATGTCAGCTGTTTTTCATCACGGTACGGCATATCCTCTGGATGCTTCCAGAATCTGATACCATTCATCATAAGAAAGTTCCAGTTCCGTCGCATCAACAGCTGTCTGAATTCTATCTGCATTCATAGTTCCTGTGATTGCCGCAATTCTGACCGGATGAACAAACAGCCATGCATAGATCACTGCATCCATCGTCGTCTTATGCTCTTCTGCGATCTTGGTAAGTACTGTGCGCAGACGTACAAACTTCTCATCTGTACTCTTAAACACATCACCACCTCCAAGCGGAGACCATGCCATCAGCGGAATTCTTCTGGTAAATGCATCATCTACCACTCCATTAAAGAAATTTTCCGTGTTTTTCACAGAAAGCTCCATCTGATTTGTCACAAGTGGAATATCCATATAACTCTGAAGCATGGTCAGCTGTGACGGCATGAAATTTGAAACACCTACGTTTAAAGCTTTTCCCTGCTTTACAACAGTCTCCAGTGCATCTGCTGTCTCTGACGGATCAGCCAGCGGATCCGGTCTGTGTATCAAAAGAAGATCCACATGATCTGTTCCCAGTTTTTCCAGAGATTCCTCCATTTCTTTCAGAATCTCTTCTTTTGTGCTGTTATAATAGATGGTCTTATTTCCATAATGTCCCGGACACACAATGCCGGCTTTTGTAATAATCTGCATCTTGTCTCGCAGTTCCGGACGTTTCCGAAGAATTGCATCGCCAAAGATTTTTTCACAGGTATAACCGCCATATACCGGTGCATGATCGATAGACGTCACACCCATATCCAGGCATTTTTCTACAAGATTCAAAAGCTCATTTTCAGTAAGATGGGAATCTGCGATCCTCATACATCCCATAACTACCTGTGATAATTCCAGATTTTCTGATAATTTGATTTTTTTCATAATGCTCACTCCTGATGTTTATTATTCTTTTACACCACCTGTGGTCAGACCTGCGATAATCTTTTTCTGGAAAATAAGTACCAGAATAATGAGCGGAACTGTTACTACAACAGTTGCAGCTGCAATGTCACCCCACGGAAGCTCATAATTACTTGGAAAAAGTGCAATACCAACCGGTACTGTCCTCATGTTGTCGTTTGTCATAAAAGTCAGTGCATACAGATACTCATTCCATGCATTGATAAAGACGATCAGTGCCACGGAAAAGGTTGCCGGCTTGATCAGCGGAAGCATGATCGTGAAGAAAATCTTTCCTCTGGAACATCCATCGATTGCTGCCGCCTCCTCAAATCCCTTTGGAAGCTGTGCAAAAAAGTTCGTCAGAAGCCAGATTGACAGCGGCAGGGCAAAAGTGATGTATGGAATGATCAGACCTGCATATGTATTAAGAAGTTTCAGGTTTTTCAGAAGAAGATAGATCGGGCTCAAGGTTGCGATTGTCGGAAACATGGAAATACTTAAAATTGCCATAAGCATGATCTTCTTTCCCTTAAAACGAAGCCTTGCAAGTGCATATGCTGCAGAAGCACCAATCAGAATGCTGAGTACAGTTGTGGACAGTGCCACAATAAAACTGTTCAGCAAATATCTTCCAAACGGGTGTTTCGTAAATACGTTTTTATAAAAATCCCAGTGAACTTTACTCGGAATCCATTTCGCCGGGATCGCGGAGATCTCTGACAATGGTTTAATTGAAGTCATAAACTGCCAGAAGAAAGGAAGTACAATGATTCCGACAAAAACCACCACAAAAACTGCAAATAAGATTTTTCCTGCTATACTCTTTGATTTCTGCAAAATGTCCACCTCCTACATCTCTGTCAGACGGTTTCCCATGAATTTCATATATATCATGCTGATCAGAAATACCACCGCAAAAATCAACACTGCCAGGGAAGAACCATATCCAAAATCAAGGAATTTCATCAGGTTATTATATGCATACACAGATACGCTCTCTGTTCCATTTGCACCGCCTGTCATAACCGAAATCAGGTCAAAGACACGAAAAGCATCCAGTGTACGGAACAGCATTGCTACAAGAACAGTCGTCTTAACATTTGGTAATGTTACATAGATAAAGCGCTGGAATACATTTGCGCCATCAATCTTGGCCGCCTCATAGAGATCATCCGGCACCATCTGTAGTCCTGCAAGAATCAGAAGCGCCATATATGGTGCTGTTTTCCAGATATCTGTAATAACCAGTGCCATAAAAGAACCACTTGAGGTGCTGAGCCATGCCTTATATCCGTCAATTACTCCAAGACGGCATAACACATCATTAAAAAGCCCATACTGATCATTATAGATAAATTTCCACATCATTGCAGAAACAGATGTCGGAATCGCCCAGGGAATCAGAATTGCAGCACGCACAAAACCTTTTGCTTTAAATCCCTGATTCATAATCATCGCAGAAACAAATCCAAGTATTGTCTCAAAGAATACTGTCACAACAGTAAATTTCAGTGTAAACACAAGTGCCGTCAATGCTCTGGAATCCTGAAAAATTTTTATATAATTTCCCAATCCGATAAATGGATATCCACTTGTCGGGTCAGTCAGGACCATCTCATGGAGACTCAGCCAGAATGTACGAAGTATCGGATAAACCGCCACGATTGCCAGAACAATAAGCGCCGGTGTCATCATGATCCAGGCATCTCTGGATTCTGTTTTTTCCAATGAACCACGTCCCTTTTTCATTGTGCTCATTTCTCTCCCTTCTGCATACAGTCTTTCCGATCTTCTGTCGGTTTCTGACTGTTGTAATTACTGTCCGAATCCGTTTTCAGATCCGGACAGTGTTCTCATAGTTCCATTATTTTGCAAGCTCTTCCAATTCTCCCTGAAGTGTATCAAGTGCATCTTTGACTTCCATCTCGCCCGTGAGTGCCTGATGAACATTTCTCTGAATCGCATCGGAAACTTTTGCATATTTCGGTGTCTGTGGTCTAGATTTTCCTGTTGCAATAATATCTGCAAAATCAGAGTAGAATGGGATTGCTTCCAGAATGTCAGCATCCTCATATACGGATTTTACAACTGGCGGCTGAGAAGAAATCAGAGTCATTTCTTTCTGTGTATCTGCACTTGCCATGTAAGAAATAAAATCAGCAGCAGCTTCTTTATGTGCATCGTCAACGTTGTTATTGATCACGAGATCCAGTCCTCCAAGGCAGGTATGAGACTCTTCACCGCTTGGTCCTACCGGAAGAGTTGTTGCCCCAATCTTACCTGTTACTTTTGACCCCTCATCCTGTCCGCTTGACCAGAATCCTGACCAGTCACGGATAAAGAGACATTTACCTTCTTTAAATACCTGTTCACTTTCTGTCTCTGTATATGTAGTAATTCCACTTGGTGAGTAATTATCTACAAGTTTTTTCATAATCTCTGTAGCTTCGACATTGTTTTTAGAATTCACAACAGGAGTTCCGTTCTCGTCCAGAATATCTCCACCATTGCCCCATACGTATTCCACCCAGTTACATACAAGAGATTCGGACTGTGCTGCCTGGAAATCAGCTCCATATTCTACGCCATTCACACCTTTAGCCTTATCTGCCAGTTCCATCCAGCCTTCCCAGGTATCCGGAACTTCTGCTCCCAATTCCTCAAGGACATCAGTACGATAGAAAAGAACACTGGAATTTGTAAACCATGGCATTGCCACGAGTTTTCCATCAATCGTTGCACCTTCAACCGGTCCGGTAAGCATTCCTTCTGTCAGGGAAGGATCTACCAGATCTGTAAGATCTGCCAGCCATCCTGCAGAACCAAATTCACTGATATAGGTTACATCAAGACCCATAACATCTACGCTTGTATCTCCGGAAGCAAGTTTGTTTACAAAGTCATCATGAACTGTGTTTGCATCCTGCGGAAGAATAACAGTCTGTACCTCTACTTTGTCCTGACTTTCGTTGTAGGCATCTACCATCTTCTGGGTTGCCTCACCAACACCCTGATCAAATGAGAATGAAATAGTTACTTTGTCATCGGCTTTTACAGCTAATGGTGCTGCAAAAACAGATGCTGTCATTGCTCCTGCTGACATAAGTGCTGCTGCTTTTTTCCACTGTTTTGTTTTCATGTTGTTTCCTCCTTCATGAATGAAAATATATGTTATTATTTTTATAAATCTCTGATTTCAGACAGATATTCACAATCTGCTTCGCTGCTTATTGCTTTCCGCCATTGAAGCTGAGGCCTACTTGATTCGGTTGAAATAGTGCAGAAAGGATTACGGATTCTTAGGAAAACGTTTACATCTATTTGTAAAAAAATTTTTTCTTATCTCGTTATAATTACTAATATTTGTATATTTTCTGTAAGACGTGCATAATCATAGAGGAAAACGCTTTCCTTTCATTTCAAAAGCAAGAGCTGTTTCTTACAGCTCCTCTTTTCTGTATTCAGTTCAGACTCTTGGTTGTACTCCTTCGGATGATTTTATGAGGTACATATTCCTTCATTGCAACTTCGGTACTGCCATCCCTCAACTGCTGGAGCATCTCTGCAGCCTTGACACCCTCCTCATAATAAGAAATTCTTACTGTCGAAAGTTCAGGCTTGATATAAGTTGCAAACTCAGAATCGTCAAATCCCATAATGGAAATATCATCCGGGATCTTCACTCTCATATTGTCAAGATACTGGATCGCTCCTACCGCGATCACATCGCTTCCTGTGACAACTGCTGTCGGGAGTTTGCTGTTCTCCTCATAGAGTTTCTTCATTCCCTGATAACCGGCTTCAAAATCAAAATCTCCCTGAACAATATAGGAATCCTTCACTCCGATTCCAGCTTCTTCCAGTGCTTTCTTATAGCCAATGACACGTTTCTTACCAGATGAGAAGTCATTCTTAGGACCACCAAGATATGCGATCCGCTCATGACCATTATCCAGAAGGAATTTTACTGCATCATACATTGCCTCCACATTATTGTGAATTACGGTATGCACAGCTTCCTCATCTTCTGAGGCCTCCTGTGTCACCAGTACTACCGGATAATTTCGCTTACGCATACTCTCTACCAGAGTGTGGTTTACATCGACTCCGGCAAAAAGCAGTCCTTCAATCTGCTTCTCCTCCAGAATTCCCAGAAGTTTCAGTTCCTTCTCAATTTCACCCTGTGATTCACAGAGAACAACTGTATAGCCTTCTTTTGCAAAAACACTGTTGATTCCCTTGGTAAGCTTTCCAAAAACTGCATTGGAAATATCCGGAACAATAATTCCGATCGTATTGGTCTTCTTCGTGATCAATCCCTGTGCAAGGCTGTTTGGTTTGAAATGATTCTTCTCGATCACTTCGTAGACTCTGTCGCGAAGTTCTGCACTTACCGGCTTCGTCTTATTGATCACCCTGGATACAGTTGCAATCGATACACCGGCTTCCCGGGCAATATCTTCTATCGTAACTGCCATTCTCAATCTCCTTGCTGCTTTGTTAGGAAAAGGTTTTCCTTACATATGTTATATTATCACTCTCTTAAGTGGACGTCAATCGATTTTCTGAAAAAAGAATAACTTTGTATAGATTCGATAAGTTATTCTGTCCGTTTTTGTGGATTCTGCATATATCATCTTTTCATTGAATCAGATTTACTACTATGTTAAAATGACGTTGTAGAAAATAAGCGGATATTCGCAATCCGCTTCGCTACGTACTCATAACCGAATCACGGCTCATTGCTTTTCCTTTTTTAAGCAGCGTACTTGCCTGATTCGATTAATATCACATCAGAGGAGGACTTTATTATGGAATTTCAGAAATTGATAGAAACCAGAAGAACAATCCGCAAATACGCTGCTGACAGCGAAGTGACCCGGGAGCAGATGGAAGCTCTGATCCGTGCAGCGCAGGAGGCTCCATCCTGGAAAAACTCAGAGACAGGCCGTTACTACTGCGTTCTATCCAGAGAAATGGTTGACAAGATCCGTACATCCTGCCTTCCGGGTGCGAGAAATGCAGAGAAATCCGAAAACGCTGCACTGATTGTGACAACCTTCGTACATGACCGTGCCGGTTTCCAGAAGGATGGCACTGCCGACAATGAACTTGGCAATGGATGGGGATGTTATGACCTCGGTCTTCAGAACGAAAACCTGATCCTCAAGGCTGCAGATATGGGACTCTCTACTCTGATCATGGGACTTCGTGAAGCAGATAAACTCCGCGAGATTCTTGACATTCCGGATACAGAAACTATCGTAGCTGTTATCGCAGTGGGTAAAGCAGATGAATCGCCAAACCGTCCGCCGCGTAAAGAATTGGACGAGATCGCCAGATTTTTTTAAATCATAACTCCTGACCAAAGTCACGAGTCTTGATCGTGCAATTTAATAAAATACGCAGAAGAGCTGCACATCTTCCGGAAAACCGGTGATGTGCAGCTCTTCTATTGTACCTGTTCACTGAAGGATACTGCCAGTGAACAGGTATCTTTTATTCTCTGCTTGTAACTGTTCAGTACCTTCTGAATAGTTACCTCTGCTTTCTTATGCTTTCATTAATTTACGTCCGCAGCACTGTTTGTATTTCTTGCCGCTTCCGCACGGGCATGGATCGTTTGGATAAACTTTCTCTTCTTTACGCTGAACCGGTGCTCTGCCTGCAGAATCATCCTTGTTGGTTCCTGTAACCTTGGCAACCTGCTCACGCTCTGCCTTCTGTTCTACATGTACATGATACAGCATACGGACAGTATCTTCCTGGATCGCGCTGATCATGTTATTAAACATCTCATACGCACTCATCTTGTATTCTACAACCGGATCTCTCTGTCCATATCCTACAAGGCCGATACCCTGTCGCAGGATTTCCATATCATCAATGTGATCCATCCACTTACTGTCGATACACTTCAGAAGCACAACACGCTCCAGTTCACGAAGCTGCTCTGCTTCCGGGAACTCTGCTTCTTTGTCTTCATAAAGCTTGACAGCCTTTTCCTTGATCTCGTGTTTGATCTCGTCTTTCTTTTTGCCCTTGACATCCTCTTTTGTCAGTGCCTTGATCGGAATGACAGGAAGAAGTGTGGTATTGAACTCATCCAGATCCCACTCTTCAGAATCCACATCGTCTGAGAAACACATATCTACCGTGCTGTCTACAATGTCTGTGATCATCTTGTAGATAGAATCACGCATATTCTCTCCGTCAAGTACCTGACGACGCTCTGCATAAATAATCTCACGCTGTTCGTTGTTTACCTGGTCATAATCAAGAAGGTTTTTACGAATACCGAAGTTGTTGAACTCAATCTTCTCCTGTGCTTTCTGGATCGCGTTGGAGAGCATCTTGTGCTCGATCTGCTCATTCTCAGCAACGCCGAGGGAAGTAAATACCTTCATCAGACGCTCAGAACCGAACAGACGCATCAGATCATCCTCAAGAGAGATGTAGAAACGGGATTCACCCGGATCTCCCTGACGACCAGAACGTCCACGGAGCTGGTTATCAATACGTCTGGATTCATGACGCTCTGTACCGATGATCTTGAGACCGCCGGCTTCTCTTGCCACATCATCCAGCTTAATATCCGTACCACGGCCTGCCATGTTGGTTGCGATGGTAACTGCACCGGACTGACCTGCCTGTGCAACAATCTCTGCCTCAAGTTCATGGAACTTCGCATTCAGGACCTTGTGCGGGATTCCCTCACGGCGGAGCATCTTGCTGATAAGCTCAGAAGTTTCAATGGTAATGGTACCAACCAGTACCGGCTGTTTCTTTTCATATGCTTCTTTGACAGCCGCTACGACCGCATTGAATTTCTCTTTCTTGGTCATGTATACAGCATCTTCAAGGTCTTTACGCTGTACCGGTCTGTTGGTCGGGATCTCTACAACGTCCATTCCGTAAATATCACGGAACTCTTTCTCCTCTGTAAGTGCTGTACCGGTCATACCGCCCTTCTTGTCATATTTATTGAAGAAGTTCTGGAATGTGATGGTAGCAAGGGTCTTGCTCTCTCTCTTGACCTTAACATGTTCCTTTGCTTCAATCGCCTGATGAAGTCCGTCAGAATAACGACGGCCCGGCATGATACGTCCGGTAAACTCATCAACGATCAGAATCTCATCATCCTTAACTACGTAGTCCTGATCCTTATGCATCAGATTGTGTGCACGAAGTGCAAGAATGATATTGTGCTGGATCTCCAGGTTCTCCGGATCTGCCAGGTTCTCGATATTAAAGAATTTCTCAACCTTCTTGACACCCTGCTCGGTAAGGTTGACGATCTTGTCCTTCTCATTGACAACGAAGTCTCCGGTCTCGACAACTTCCTCACCCATGATGGCTGCCATCTTGGTCATCTCATGGCTGGCCTCACCACGCTCAAGCTGCTGAGCCAGAATATCGCATACTTCGTAAAGCTTGGTTGATTTGCCGCTCTGTCCGGAAATGATAAGAGGTGTACGTGCCTCGTCGATCAGGACGGAGTCGATCTCATCGATGATACAGTAGTGCAGATCTCGCTGTACAAGCTGTTCCTTGTAGATGACCATATTGTCACGAAGATAGTCAAATCCAAGTTCGTTATTTGTAATATAAGTGATGTCGCATCCGTATGCAGCACGGCGCTCTTCCGGCTTCATATCATTAAGAACAACACCTACAGTCAGTCCGAGGAACTCATGGACTTTACCCATCCACTCAGCATCTCGTTTTGCCAGGTAATCGTTGACGGTTACGATATGGACACCCTTGCCCTCAAGGGCATTTAAGTATGCAGGAAGCGTGGACACGAGAGTCTTACCTTCACCTGTCTTCATCTCAGCAATACGTCCCTGATGGAGAATGATACCACCGATGATCTGTACACGATAATGTTCCATGCCGAGAACTCGCTTTGCACCTTCACGTACAACTGCAAAAGCCTCTGGAAGAAGATCATCCAGTGTTGCTCCCTCATCCAGACGTTTACGGAATTCTCTGGTCTTGTCTCTCAGCTGTTCATCTGTTAATTTCTGCATCTCCGGACGAAGTGCTTCTGTTTTCTCTACGAGCGGCATGATTCGTTTTACTTCATGCTCACTTCTTGTTCCAAACACTTTTGAAAAAATATTCATATATCTGCTCCTGTTTCTGTTTTTCTTTTCAATTCCTGCGGATCTCTCCACACCCACTAACTCCTGTCTGCTGCTTCATGGCTGCATGACAGTCACATGTCACCCTTTACTTCATTCACGGTAACATCACATCTATTTTATTTTAACACTTTCGCATAGGGAAAACAATGAATTTTTATTAAACAAACTGTGTCCTATGTCTGATCTCAGTATATTTATAATTTTGACAAAGCAGTTTTGTTCGTTAATACTAACTTTTTCTTGTCATTGCTGAGTGGATATGCTATGATTGATTTTATATGAGAATCAGAAAATAACTCTTCTCAAGAAACAGAGGTACTGGTATTTGAAGAAAAAAGAACTGACATTTATCATTGGCATCATAGTCTTTGCCCTGCTTCTCTGGGGTGGAATGTATCTTGTTCGGCGTGGACATTACGGTTCGATCCGGATCACGATAAACGGCGAAGAATACGGCATATACTCTCTTGCAAAGGATCAGGTGATCTCCATCGGCGATACCAATGTATGTGAAATAAAAAATGGCGAGGTCAAAATGATCGAAGCAGACTGTCCAGATCATCTCTGCCTGAAACAGAGAGCTGTTGACAGCACCGGCGGAACAATCGTCTGCCTGCCAAATAAAATTGTGATCGAAGGAATAAAAGGCACCTCTTCCGACGAGGCTTCACCGGAATTCGATACTGTTGTCTGACTTTTATTCTATATTTACAAAGGAAAATATTATGAACCAGAAAAAAATTGCCAATCTCGGACTGTTTGCCGCAGTTGCCATCATCTTTGGCTATGTGGAATCGCTAATCCCGTTTTTTGCGGGAATCCCGGGGATGAAGCTTGGACTTGCAAACCTTGCGGTACTTTTTATCCTTGAGAAATATACGTGGAAGGAAGCTGCACTTGTATCCGCAGTGAGGATCATTGTGATCGGATTTATGTTCGGAAATCTGTTCAGCATCCTCTACAGCCTTGCCGGGGCTGCACTCAGCCTTACAGTTATGACTTTCATGAAGAAAAAATCCGGCTTCAGCATCCTTGGGATAAGCGTTGCCGGTGGTGTTTCACACAACATAGGACAGCTTATCATTGCAGGCCTGATCACGATGACTTCCGGGCTGATCTACTATGCACCGGCGTTGTTGATATCCGGAGTGATCACCGGACTTCTTATTGGCACACTTACCGGCGAAGTATTAAAACGTATTAGATTTTAGAGCAAATAAAAACCTGTAAGAACTTATAAGTCTGACATAGTTATCCGTTTATAAGTTCATTACAGGTTTTTATTTCGCATATTTTATTTAGTCGTATTGACTGTATAGGTATTCTTCATCAGTTCAAATCGGTCTTTCATCCCATCAGTAAGATAAATATTTTTATCTTCATCCACAAACATCGCATCAGCATCATATTTCTCCAGCAGTTCCATTGCATCATCCATTCCAAGCACGAAGCATGCAGTAGAGAGTCCGTCTGCCAGAAGTCCATTGTCGCAGACGATTGTCACGGAATCTAAGCCATTCCATACCGGGTAGCCTGTTTTCGGATCCAGGATGTGGTGGTAGCGTTTGCCGTCTTCCATGAAATATTTTTCGTAATCACCTGATGTAGAAAGGAACTCTCCACCTTCGATCGTAATCGCACCAAGGTACTCTCCTTCTGTATCTCTGGGATCGGTCACTGCCACCTTCCACGGAGAATCATCCGGTTTCTGCCCGTACGCAAACACACTGCTGCCACCAAGATTCAGAATCATTCCTTCTACTTCTTTCTGATCTTTTAGAAACTCTGAGATCACATCACAGCCGATTCCCTTACCAACTGCACCCAGATCCAGGGTCGTATCTTTGGCCAGAGTTACTTTATTTCCGTCCAGAGTCACCTTCTGATAGCCGACATCCTTAAGAAGCGCATCAAGCTCTGATGCTTCCGGCACATGAGGATCCTCGCCGTCGATGTTCCAGAGCCGTATCACCTTACCGAGCGTCGGGTCAAATGCGCCGTCGGAATCACCGGCAAGCTGCTCGATCTTTGCAAGATAACCGGCAAGCTCATCGGAAACCTCTGTCGTCTCACCTGCAGCTGCATTCAGCTTCGAAATCTGGGAATCCTCGTCTGTCCAGGACAAAAGGCCGCTCTCAATCTCACGAAGCTTGTTTCCAATCTCCGTGTTCAGATCATCTCCCGTTGTGTACAGTGTCTCTGAGACTACGGTATCCATCGCAAAATCTGTATTTGTATATTTCTCCGCGTCCTTCGCCAGAACCGGTACTGCTCCTGTAAGCGTACCACAAAGCACTGCACCTGTCAGTGCACAGGCAATTTTTTTGTAAAAATTATGATTTCTCATTTACCTTCTCCTCTTATAGATGAAACTGCTTCCGCTTCCTTTTGCTCCACTTCCTGCCCAATCTGGATATTCTTGCGCGGGCAGGTTGCCTCACACGCGTGACAGCAGATGCATTCACCGGAAAGAAGGGTATCGCCGTCAATATCAAGATGTGCCGGACAGCGTTTCCTGCAGAGTCCGCATTTTGCCGGGCATTTGGAACGGTCTCTCTTGAACAGTGCAGACGGCAGGATCGGCATCATCGCAAAGACTGCCCCCATCGGACACAGGAACTGGCAGAAAAAACGCTCCTGCGTACACATACCAATCAGGATCAGCACAAGCAGAATGATTCCGATCTTGTAGGAAGCATTCGGAAGTTTCTGTGCTGTCAGCATGGAAAACACATCCCATGGACTCATTCCCTGAAGGTTCGAATACCAGCCAGCCAGAATAGAAAGCAGAAGAAATGCCAGAAGAAGGTATTTCACTTTCTGCAGATAACGAACCACTTTTTCCGGATATCCATGTCTGCCTTTTTTATGAAAGACTTTCTGCCTGATAAATACTGTCAGCTCATACATGGCATCCCCCAGTGAACCAAATGCACACGCATATCCACAAAAATGCCGTCCAAACAGCACTGTGAGCAGAAGCAGGGCACCTGTAACATCAAGGAAAGAATTCCATGTCACCGGCTGACCGGCCGCAATTGCCTGAAAAATGGACTTCACTCCTGCAAATGCAGTGGAAAAAAGAGCCGGTGCCACGATGAAAAAGATAAGCTGTATAACAGCCCGGATCAATCGGACCTTTCTCTGCCTTTTTTTCATGCGTTTTCCGCCTTTCCTAATGCATCCACAACTGCATTAATGATTCCGGTAGAGCTGAAGGTTGCTCCGGATACAGTATCAACATCTGTGCTCTGTGCGGAAATAATAGAACTGATCACGCCTTCGCCCTGTGAGAGATACGCAGCATCCTCTCCTGGAGCACTTGTTACCTGTATATCTGTGATCTCATCACCGGAAAGTGTAACCTGAACCTGGATTGTTCCACCAAATCCCTGTGCCTCACCTGTGTAGGTTCCGTCCTTGTATACACCTTCTCCGGAAGCTGCTGCATCGCTGCTGCCCGTCTCATTATCTGTTTCTGTTTTCTGTGAAGCGTTGTCCGCTGCCGCTCTGGCCTCTTCCTGTGCTTTTGCTGCATCTTCAAGGGCAGTCAGCATTTCTTTCTGCTGTTCCTCCAATGCACTTACACGGTCAGTCAGCTCTGTGATCTGCAGTGCCTGTGTGTCATTTTTCTGCATAAAATTATATCCCAGAACTGCACCGATGATCAGAATAAGGCACAAAAGCCTCATATAAAAACTATGGTATTTCATTCTCTCGTTACTCCTGTTGTTTTATTATAAGTATAACCTAATTCTGTGCCTGGTTCAATGCATTCTGAAATGCCTGAATGATACCCTGCGAGGAAAAGGTTGCTCCGGATACAGCATCCAGACTATCTGCTGACTGACTTCCCAGTACCTGATTATAAATGGAATTCCATGCTTCATCAAAATACTCTTCATCATCAAGTGTACTGTAAGAAGCTTCAACGATCTGACCGCCGGATATGGTTACGGTTACAGTCACACTTCCTGCTCCATAGTTTCCCTCGCCACTTCCGGTATAAGTTCCGTCTCTGTATCTTCCCGCCGGTTCTTCCGTTGGCTCTGGGGTTGGTGTTTCTGTTGGAACAGCTGTAGGTTCCGGTGTCGGAGTTGCTTCTGGTGTCGTTGTCGGTGCCGGGGTTGGTGTTACAGATATTTCCGGTGTGACTGTCGGTGTTGGTGTTTCCGTCGGAGTTTCTGTGATCTTTGCACTTGCCAGTGCCTGCTGTGCTCCGCCAAGAATCCCCTGTGAAGAATACGTTGCCCCGCTTACCATATCAATTCCATCTGCAGACTGTTTTTCCAGGATTGCAGGCTGTAACGTCTTCCATGCCTTTTTGAAGAACGATGCGGTGTCTGTATTTGTATTTGTCACCTCGGTGATCCTGCCATCCCTGATCGTTACGGTAATGATAACAAAACCGGAATATCCTCTCGCTCTTCCTGAATACGTTCCATCCCGATACTCGGAAACCGGTGTGTCCGGAGTATCAGGTGACGCAGTCGGTTTCGGCGTCACTGCAGGCGTGGCCGTTGGCTTCACAGTCGGTCTGGCAGTTGTCTCTGCTTTCGCCAGTGCTTTCTGAGCAGCTTCCAGAATACCATTAGAAGAGAAGGTTGCTCCACTGACAGTATCTACGCCATATACGCCCTGTTTCTTAAGAATTGCAGGCTGGATTTTTGACCATGCCTTGCTGAAATATTCTCTGGTATCCGTGTTTGTATTTGTCATTTTTGTAATTTTTCCATTTTTGATGGTAATTGTTACTTTTACCGGACCATCAAAACCTTCTGCTTCCGCCGTGTAGGTTCCGTCCTTATAAGTCGTATTTGCAGCCGGTTTCGGAATGGCCGTTGGCTTCACGGTCGGTCTGGCCGTCGGAGTCGGCGTTGTACTTACTGCTGCACTGTCATTTCCTGCTTTTGACAGAGCATTCTGCACTGCCTGGATGATTCCGTTAGAGGAATATGTAGCTCCGCTGACAGCATCTACATTTGGCGTCTGCCCGGAGATCATCCTGTCGATCACGCCCTGTGCAGATGCGAAATACGATGGTGTTTCACCAGAAGCACTCAATATATCAATAGAAGTAATCTTTCCACCGGAGATCGTTACCTGAACAGTGATCGTCCCACCAAATCCGGTTCCACTTCCCTGATAGGTTCCGTCTTTGTATCCGCCTGCCGGAACAGATGTAGTCGGTGTAGAGGTGCTTCCCTGTCCTGCAGCTGATGTTTTTTGCGACTCATCAGGAAGTGTTTTGGCTGTTCCCTTCTTGATCCCGCCTTTCTTGGCCTTTTTGGAAGAAGAGCTGGCTGCTTTTGATGAAGAAGTTCCATCAGAAAAGTCATCATAGGAATAGGCGGTCGTAAGTAATCCCGACAGTTCCTCTGCATCTTTGACATCTGCACTTTCTGACTGTACTTTCTGAGATATCCCGGCTTTACCCTGAACACCGGTCACCGTAACTGCTGCAATCACTGCGGCCGCCGGAAGAAGTTTGATATAATTTTTTCTGTCCGGAAAATTCTTTTTATCCTGTTTTTTCATAATGTCTCCTGCATATCTGTAAACATACAAAAGCAGGGGCTGTTAAAAAACGCCCCCGTCTTTTGTAATGGTTCTATAACTTTTTATTTTACAGTTACTTTAAATTTCGCTGTCATACCGCTGCACTTAACTGTAATCACTGCGGTTCCTTTCTTAACGCCTTTTACAACGCCTTTGGAAGTTACAGTTGCAACCTTTTTGTCGCTGCTTGTATAAGTAACTTTTCCGCTCGGAACTGCACTTACTTTAATGGTAGTTGTCTTACCTTTTTTGATGGTTGCTGCTGCTTTTGCAAGCTTCAGAGATGCATTTTTAACTTTAAGTGTTACTGCTTTCTTGTATTTTCCAACCTGTACTGTGATCTTGACTGTTCCGGCTTTCTTTGCTGTTACAACACCCTTGGAGTTTACTGTCGCTACCTTTTTGTTGCTGCTTGTGAACTTCGCTGTTCCGGAAACACCTGTCTTAGTTACTGTGATCTTTGTGCTGGTCTGACCTTTGGTATAAATAGTTGTTTTTGCTGCTTTGGCTGCGATACCCGGATTCTTAACAGTTACTTTGCAGGTAATCTTTGCCTTTCCTGCTGTAGCTGTAATCACTGCTGTACCTGCTTTCTTTGCTGTTACAACACCTTTGGAACTTACAGTTGCAACATTCTTGTTGCTTGTTGCATATTTTACAGTTCCACCGATTGCAGATGTTGCTTTCAGTGTATAGGAAGCCGGTGTTCCTCCAACATAAACAGTAACTGCTGTTTTGTTGATGGACATTGCGTTCTTGACGGTTACTTTGTAAGTTGCTGTCTTTCCATTCAGAGTAGCAGTGATATTTGCTGTACCTGCTGCTTTTGCTGTCACAACACCCTTGGAGTCTACAACTGCAACCTTGGTATTGCTGGATTTCCATGTTACGGTTCCTGCCAGGTTTGTTGTTACTTTGAGAGTTGTGGATGTTTTATCCTGAGTATAAAGTGTTCCTGAAGCTGCATTGAGTTTAAACTCAGCTTTTACGAGGGAATCAATTGCTTCTCTGAGATGACCG
Organism: Blautia sp. MSK17_66; assembly: GCF_020538025.1. NCBI lineage: Bacteria > Bacillati > Bacillota > Clostridia > Lachnospirales > Lachnospiraceae > Blautia > Blautia sp. MSK17_66. The sequence goes on along the minus strand of NZ_JAJBNQ010000021.1, from coordinate 9,882 downwards.
ATCTGCTCATTTACGCCATACTGTGTCTGCTCTGCGATATTCTCAAGCATCTCTTCGCATTCCTGAAGTTCATTCTGAATGCTCTCATAGTTTGCAGTCCAGCTTTCCGGTGTGTAATCACTCTCTTTAAGGGCCTTTGCTTCTTCAATGATGTTCTTCAGAGGAGTGGAATCTGCATCACCTGCCGGTTTTGCAATATTCTCTTCCGTTGCCTGGAACTGAATTGTGTAGTCCGCATATCCAAGTGCATATACTGTTAATGTCCAGTAGCCCGTTCCATCATATCCTTCCGGAAGCTGGCAGCGCTGAGATTCAGTAAGACCGAGCTGAATGCCATTGAATTTGTGCATCCAGTTGTCTGCAGCAAATTTTGTTCCATAAGACTGAATGGCATTTGCGTAGCTGCTGTCATTTCCATAGTATGTCCATTTAACAGCCTGCATTGCGCCACCGAGATCACCATAGTTTCCTGTAAGGTCAACTCTGAGGAATTCTCCATAAGAACCATTTCCTGGTTTTACAGTATAGGTTACTCCTTCTGCAGTCTTAAGAGCAGTATCTTTGATACCGGAATCACTTCCGTTTGCTCTTGCACTGAAGCTGAAGGTTCCGTCTTCATTTTTTGTAACAGTTTTCAGACCGTTTGTCTTTGCAGTAACATCTGCTGTCAGACTGTAAGACTGAAGATTTACTTCTCCGAATCCTCCTGTCAGTGTTCCATCATTCTCTACAACTGCATAAGTATTTTTGAATGCTTCATAATCAGATGTCTTTACTTTTACGGGAACATACTTCAGACCGGTTACTTTGTAATCTGTCATTTCATCTGTTGTACCATCCTCAAATGTAAGACTTCCACGATTATAAGTAGCTTTCTTACCATCTGTGAATACAACTGTGTTTCTGCCTTCCCAATGAGAAACTGTGTAAGAGCCCTTGCTTCCTTCAATCACTGCAACTGCCTGGAAGCTTCCTCTGTGAAGACCATGGTTGGTCGTTGCTCTTGTTACCGCATCAAATGCACCAAGATCCGTCTCACCTCTTCTGTCCTTTGCATCGGAAGAAGAAGCATCACCTGCTGCATAGACGCCTTCTGCTGCCCAGTACTGAGCCCAGGTAAGTCCTGCATATACATATTTATATTCTGCAGTCACATAGTCAAATGTAAGATCATCATATGCGCTGGAAGTTACAACGAATTTAGTTCCATTTGTTACTTCGATATCTGTAAGATCCAGTGTTCCGTCTTCTTTGACGATCACCTTCGCACCTCTTCCGGTAGCCTGATAGGTTTTATCGCCTACTGTTACAGCTGTAATTGTCTTGATATAAGCGCTCAGCTGTTCTTCTGTGGCACCCTCTACCGGTACCAGTTTATTATTTTCAGAATCATAAACTGCCGGTACCGCTGCTTCTTTCACACTGAAAGTTGCCTGAATTGGTGCATATTCACCATTTGTATCGCTGATGACCAGAGTGTGGGAGCCTGCTTCCAGTGTTCCGGTTGTGATCTTGCCGTCTGCATATACAACTTCTGTTCCATCAACCGCATATTTTGCTGCAAATCCCTCCGGAAGAGTTCCATCCAGAGTGACTGTTGCTTCTGTATCTGTTGTATGGATACCTGCAACCTTTGCTGTCACGCCAGTTTTGGTCAGAACTTTTTCATCGTTGACATCAAATGTGATAATACCCTTATCTGTATAATAGGTAACGCTGTCAATAGTTTTGCCCATCATGGATTTATAATGTTCAGATGAAGTCGGGCATCCATGAACACTTGTCGTAAATCCTGTGCACCATGCCAGCTCATAACCTCTCCAGATATTCTCCAAATGACGCATACCATACTCTGTACCGTCTGTTGTATTAACTGTTGCACCATAAATCTTATCCGTACTTGTATTGATCAGAGAAGAAAAGGGTTCATTATTGATATCCAGCTGATAGTCTCCATAACTGCTCTGTGTTTTCAGTTCCGCTGTTGCTTCAACTGTTTTCTCCTGTGCCCCCTTAACATCACTGAAGGTAAAGCTTCCATCTTCATTTACTGTCAGTTCTTTGTAATAACTCGGAACTTCTGACAGTACATAATAAGAGTAGGAAGCATTCTCGATCAGAGAATCTTTTCCTGTATAAGTATTGCTTGCTGTCTGTCCTCTGTTTGTGACTGTGATCGTTACGGAATCATCGTCTGTCACCTTTTTCTGATCCTTCAGAAGTGCAAGATCACTTACTTTAACAGGGAAGGTGACACCTGCCAGATTTGTTCCTTCTACATCTGTATGATAAGCTGAATTTCCATTCATCATACCTGCTGTTCTGGATTTGTTCAATGTAGCAGAGGTAAATGCATCGACTTTGACATCGTTATTCTTTAATTCTGCCTTGTAAAAATCATCATAAGGAATGTTCATAAGAACATATGCTTCCCCTTCTGTCTGCTCAGCACTCACCTGATCAGAAAACTCCTCATCAGAAGTCTCTGAAGTAAACAGTGCTTCTTCGTCCGATTCTGTTTCTTCTGCAGGCTCCTCTGCATCAGAAGCATTATCTTCTGTCACGTCTACATCCTCTACATCAGCCGGATCTTCTGTATCTACCTCTACATCAGCTTCTGATTCCTGTGTTTCCTCTGCTTCAACGGTATCTGCAACCACATCGCTGTCTGAGAAATCCGCCGCCATAGCTGCCGCCGGCATACTTGTCATTACCATAGCTGCACTGAGCACTACAGGAGCTACTTTTTTTAACAATTTCTGGTTTGCCATCTTCTTCCTCCTCCTTCTTTCCGTTAGCTATTTCTAACTATTATTTTATACCACAAACCCATAGTCCTGTCTATGCTTTGGTTAGATTTTTCTAACCATTAAATTGACTTTTTTTCTCATGTAAATGCTTATTGGTTGGTTTTTTTCATTTAAAGCAGAACAAAATACACCTGTTATATCAGGTGAACTTTCCCGATACAACAGGTGTACTTTCTATTTATTCGTAACTGTTCAATACCCTCACAGTTATATTTATTCGATTTTGTAACTGTTCAGTACCCTCACAGTTACGAGTCAAAATGCATTCCAAATCACCTTCGGTGATGGCATTTTGCCTTGTATGTCTCGGGATTTTGGCAAAAAACATGCCAAAACGCCTCGCGGGATACTACCTTCTGAATAGTTACTCGATTTTACTTTGCAGTCTCTTAAATGCTTCTCTGCTCTCTTTCCATGCCTTCGGTGTACCACCGATGATCGAGCAGCCTTCATGAAGCGTGATCGGACTTCCGTCGATCTGTGTGATCACACCTCCTGCCTCTTCCAGGATTACGGAGGCAGCCGCATAATCGTATGGCTGAAGCTTAAGTTCCAGGTAAACCGTATTGCTTCCGGATGCTGCACGACAGAGTCCCAGTGCTGCGGAACCACCGCAGCGGATAGAAAGACTGTTCTGGAACATCTCTTTCACCACGCGGAACAGCCAGTCTATACCGGCCTCATTATACCGTGCACAGCCAAATTCAACAATTCCCTCTGTCACGGATTTATCTGCGAGATAAATTCGTCTGCCATTAAGATAGCTTCCTTTACCACGGATTGCGACATACATTTCGTTAATATATGGATGATAGACAAAACCGGCGATCATCTTCTCCTTATGAGCCAGACCTACGGAGATGCAACTGTGATGATAATCAAACATAAAGTTTGTCGTGCCATCGATCGGATCTATGTAAAAGGTAAATTCACCTTCTGCCTCCGCACCCGCGTTGCCCTCCGTATCTTCCTCGCCAAAGAAAGCCGCCCCCGGCAGGATCTCACCGAAACCTCTGATCAGGAATCTCTGTATTTCCATATCATAGTCCGTGCAGAAATTTGCCAGTCCCTCTTTCTGGTGAACCATGGCATCCGACGGTCTTGCCTTGACCATTTTCTTTCCGGCATCGCGGATCAGGCGTTCAATCGCACGGTATCTTGCGTCCATTCGTTCCTTCGAATCTTCTTTGATCTCAGGTGTGGCATTTTCTCCCATTGCTTCCGATACAAAACAATCCATGGACGGATTCTCCTGCATTTCATATGTGCCGAAAGATTTCTGCTCCTCATCCGCGGATCTCCACGGCGTTACATCCCAGCCGCCAAACCTGCGGATCGCTCCCTCGATTTTTCGACGTGCACGGTCAAAGCCCCAGTACCAGATACCACCGAGGAGCCCGCCAACGGTATTAAAGAACAGATCTGTAAGCTGAAAGGTTCCAAGCTTGAAGAACAGCTGGCTGAACTCTATTCCAAGGGAAAACAGGAAACTGATCTTAAAGCTTAAAATCAGCACATCCTGAATACTTTTTTCTTTGAAATGCTCTTTCTCTTCTCCTGCCCAAAGCAGCAGAACCATAAAAGGCAGAAAGAGAACAAGATTCTCAAAATTCTCTGTATAAAGATTTCCATCATTATATAATCCCCAGATACCAAGCACATGATCGAGCGGATTTCCCCAGATGCTCCGGCACAAAATTGTCCGAAACAACATCATTCCAACATAAAATGCCAGAAAGAAATGCCGTCTGAACCAGGCACTTGTCTGGAAATTCCGGATCCATGCCCGAACCACCGGACCGGCTCCCTGCTTTCGTCCAAGCATATAAACACACATGACAAGTGCAGCCAGCAAAAGGGATGCACCTGCCGTCTGATAAAAAGCAGCCAGTATGTCTGCAAGGATTTTTACAACTATTTCCATAATATTTCATCTCCATTTATTCATACACAATAATTTGCGTTCAACCTGTATCTTTATTGCAATGCTTTTCTTGTCAGTTCATAACTGTTCAGTACCCTCACAGTTATGAGTCAAAATGCATTCCAAATCACCTTCGGTGATGGCATTTTGCCTTGTATGTCTCGGGATTTTGGCAAAAAACATACCAAAACGCCTCGCGGAATACTACCTTCTGAATCGTTGCGTCAGTTCATAATAAAAAATATACTGCTGCATGATGCCACGAAGTCCATGATATCGACGATTTGGAAATCCTCTTTTATAATGTTCATCCAGAACCTGGCGGATATGTGTATCAATTGGAAAGGCATCCATATGGTGAAGTGCAAACAGACAGATACAGTCGGCTACCTTTTCGCCTACCCCGCTGAGTTTCATAAGTTCCTGTTTTGCTCTTCGGTAATACCGCATATTGTAAAGTTTTTCCAGAGAAATTTCTTCCTTCAGAATGCTCTGCGTAGTTTCCACCAGATATCTGGCGCGATATCCCATTCCAAGTACACGAAGTTCCTCTTCTGTCGCAGTTCCCAGCTGCTGTGGAGTTGGAAAACTCCAGTATTCCATGCCATCCAAAGACACTTTCTTCTCACCGTACCGTTTACATAATCTGTCAATACATCCACGGATCCTGGTGATATTGTTCTGCTGCGAGATCAGAAATGTAATGATCATCTCCCAAAGATCCTGTCTGAGGATTCTAATCCCACTGCCACTCGCTGCCGCCGCACAGAGATAACGATCCCGCGGATTGATTTTTTCTATGTATCCCCCATAATCCGCATCCAGATCAAAATACGGGACCCAGTAACAGAGGAACTCCACGTCACTGCAATAAAAAGTTACGATCGTTCCTTCCTGTGTGAGCTTGAGATACTGGTCTCCCGCGATCAGTTCATATGTATTTTCTTCTGTCTCTCTCATTCGAAAACACTGTCCGGACTGACAGATTTCTTTCAGACTGAAATTATCCAATTCTACAGTAATCATTTTCGCTCCAATTCCTCTCTACATCTGATGTCGAACTACCTTATATTCATCACCGGAGCGATAATACGGACATTCCTTGTATTCCGTGCTGATAAAACGATAATATTCATCCTCATCCAGATTCACATCACAGAAATAGCTCTCACTCTCTTCATCATATGCATAATTTGCACAATAATCACAACTTGTTGCTTTCATCGTATCCTCTTTCCTATTCCCATATCTTCCATGGTGCTTTTCCACTCTGCCAGAGCTCTTCCAGGAGATTTTTTTCACGGAGCGTATCCATGCACTGCCAGAAACCTCTGTGACGGTATGCATTCAGCTGTCCTATACGTGCCGCTTCTGCCAGCGGATATTTCTCAAACACAGTATCATCTCCCTCAATCAAATCCATGATGGAAGGCTCCAGAACCATAAATCCTGCATTGATCCAGCCGCCATCCTCTTTTTTCTTCTCTTTAAAATTGGTGATCGTGCCATCATTTTCGATGTCAAGGATACCGAAACGACCTCCCGGCTGTGCCGCGGTGATCGTTGCCATCCTGCCATGAGAACGATGATATTTAAGAAGCTCCCGGATATTAATATCTGCCACGCCATCTCCATACGTCAGCATAAAAGTATCCCCATCGAGGTATTCCTTTACTCTCTTGATACGTCCTCCTGTCATAGTGTTCAGACCGGTATCCACCAGAGTCACCTTCCATGGCTCCAGGACATTATTATGTACGATCATCTTGTTTTCCTGTGTAAAATCAAAGGTAATATTACTGTTGTGAAGATAATAATCTGCAAACCATTCCTTGATCACATGCTGCTTATACCCACAGCAGATCACAAATTCATTAAAGCCATATGCCGAATACATTTTCATGATATGCCAGAGAATCGGCTTCTCTCCAATCTCGATCATCGGCTTCGGTTTCAGATGGCTCTCCTCACTGATACGGGTTCCAAAACCACCTGCTAAAATCACAACTTTCATATTTATTCTCCAATCCATTTCCTTTTATCTGTTTTCATATATGATCATTTTATTTTCTATTCTAATACAATCCCTGAAAAAAAGGAAGTGCTTATCGCTCATCAAAGAATGTGCCCGTATCTGTCCCACGAAGTGTTTTGGCATAAACATGGAAAGCACCTCCTCGCATCCTCGATCTAAGAGGATACAAAGAGGTGCTCTTTATATCGTTACTGTTCACTCCGTTCGCAGTAACTTGGTCAAAATGCATTCCAAATCACCTTTGGTGATCATTTTGCTTTTGCAGCTTTCTTTGCTTCTTTTGCTGCTTTGTCTTCTGCCCACAGTTTATCTGCCACCGGAGCCCATTCTTCTGCATAATGTACGCACTTGCTGCAGAGATGTTCTGGTGTCTCCTTGGACTGAAGATCTGTGGAATGTGCACCAGATTCTTTTACGATACGCTGCAGGATCTCCGGATTCTCCAGCATCGGACATGGACGGAGCATATTGTCATTAAACGGCTGGTTGTCATGGTAAGCCATGAACAGAGGCTGTTTCAGAATCTCAAGGATTGTATTCTCATGAATATTTCCATTGGAATAATGGATAAATACACAAGGCTCTGCGTCACCATTTGCATTGATATGGAAGTAGTTTCTTCCTCCTGCGATACATCCGCCTACAAATTCACCGTCATTCTGGAAATCCATGGTAAAAATTCCAGGGCCATGCTCCATATTACGGATCTCTCTTACACGGTTCTTCACATAAATTCTCTGTTCCGGATTCAGAAGCAGATCAACAGAAGCCGCATTTCCAACCGGCATATAGTGGAAATAGAGAGCATAACGACAGCCTTTTTCTACAAGCATATCGATAAATTCTTCGCTGGTAACACTCTTGTAGTTTGCACTTGTATAGCAGATAGAAGTACCAAACACAAGACCATGCTCTTTCAGCAGATCCATCGCATGCATAACTTTGCCATAGACACCTTCTCCACGGCGAAGGTCATTAACCTCTGGTTCTCCTTCTACGCTCAGTGCAAGATACAGGTTTCCGACCTCCTGCATCTGTTTGCAGAGTGCTTCATCGACAAGAGTACCATTGGTATATGCAAAGAATACACAGTCATTATGTTTCCTGCAAAGTTCAATGATATCTTTTTTTCTTACCATCGGTTCTCCACCGGTCATCATATAGAAATAAATACCAAGTTCTTTACCCTGTGTCACGATAGAATCCATATCGTCAAAAGAAAGATTCAGTTTATTGCCGTATTCTGCTGCCCAGCATCCTGTACAATGAAGATTACATGCACTGGTTGGATCCATCAGAATGATCCACGGAATATTACAGTTATGGATTTTTCTCATTTCACGGATTGTTTTGGTTCCATTATAGAAGGCTTCAAATCCAAGATTCATAAGCGTGGTTTTGAGCACATTCGGGTGAAGTTCTTTTACCATGGAAGTTATGTAACGGTTTAATGTATATTCCGGATTACAGGCAACCTTTCTGATATATTCCCAGTTCACATCTGTCTGCAGATCCTTCATGTTCTTTTCTGCAATATCAATAATCTTTTCATACGCCTCGTCAGGGTTTTTGTTTACCTGACCAAGTGCATAATCTACGACTCCTGAAAATACTTTCTTTGCTGCTGCATGTGTTATCTTATTCATTAGTATTTCCTCCTCTGTTCCATCTTCCTTATTACCTTATCTGTTTTTCAGATCTGTATTCCTCAAAATGGAAGAAAACCCTCAGGTGTTTGTTATTTTTTTATCATCTTCATTATATTCATCTGCAGCTTCCTTTTTCAATGGACAAAAAGAGGTCAGTGGTAAATAATTTCACCACTGACCTCTTTACCTGATTTCTCTATAAAAAATGATTGTCTTTATTTCTTGCTGCGGTATGCTTCTGCTTCCCAGTGTGTAATGAAATATGTAATGTCATCTGTCATCTGCAGTGCTCCGCCAAAGCTCTCTGCATATACTGCAAGTTTGATGGCATCTTTGACCAGGAGCTGTGCTTTTGCAGCTTTTCCCTTGTCATCTTCCATAATAAAGCCGCCAACGCCCTGTACCAAGATCAGTCTTGGCTCTTTATCATTCTCTGCCATAAATGCATCCAGTACTTTCTTAGCCTGCTCGATCTTTTCTACAAATAACGGATATGGTCCGCAATATACAATGTGATCCGGAGTAAATGGTTTCAGAAGCGGTGCTGCTGATGCTTTGTCCTTTACGAAATTGTCCATTTCTGCTGCCGGCACAACTTCTACAGCATGTCCCAGTAACTCGGAGAGCTGCTGTGCTGCCTGTTCTTTTTCAGGTGTGACAGCATCGCTCACATCAGCTGTTCTCTTTACCTGTTTCTCTAATTTATTGATAACACCGTCAAATAAAACGCCGATTTCCTCCACGGTATCTGCCGCAACAAAAATTCCGTGATTCTGAAGCAGAAGAACCTGAACATCTTTGCCGAATTCTTCTTTGTAAGCGTTCATTTTCTCGTAACAGATGCGTGCAAGTGTATATCCCGGTTTGCAGATATCGATCCAGAGAACATCTTTGCCCAGAAGTTCCTCGCAAAGCGCCTGTGCGCCCTTTCCGCAGGTCAGGCCGTTGACAAGAGTCGGGTGAACATGCAGTACATAAGTATAGGCAAATAAATTGTGGAGCAGTGCTTCTACGCTTGGACGTTTGGTCTTGTCATCGTCTGTCACCGCCGCCATGACATCAGCAAGGTATGCAGACTCACGTTCCACATCATTTGCCGGATATTCTGTTTTCATGATCTCATTCAGGCGCGCTCTGTCCATCTTGACAAAGCCTTCTGCCTTGATCGTGGCAAGCTGTGTGCCTGAACCCTTGACGTACAGTGTTGTCTCGTCCTTGACAGAAGTATTTCCCCCACCAGCCAGAACATAAGCCGGATTACTTCCATATGTATTGGACATTTTTACTAAAGTTGAAAGATCCATAATTGAAATTCCTCCCATTTTTATTATCTAGTTAGCAACCACCAGTTCAACTGGTGGTTTATCCCTGGCCCTCCAAAGGGCCATTGTTACTGCTCGCCCCAAAGAGCGGTATCGCAAGCACTTTTACTGGCCCGCTATAAAGCGGTACTACTGGAATCTT